>JAGGXJ010000041.1 GCA_021163105.1 Syntrophobacterales bacterium | reverse complement strand
CACTGAAGGGACGCTCTCTGAACCGCCGCGTAGAGATTGTTTTTTCCTATTGATTGAGAAGCAGGCTAATCAGTTAAAAAGGATAAGAACCTGAAAACCTTCAGCCTGTTCACCTGAGAACAGTTAGCGTTCGGCTTTCCCGATTACAAACCATTCATCGTCCGAATCGGAGGCCGTGTCGACCAGGAGATGTACGATATGTAATTCGGGATACAGCTCTTTGAGGTCGTCAAGATCCACCGGTTCGAATCTGTTCTTGTTGTTCAGGTAGGCCTGTTCCGTAAGTGCGTTGGACTCGTAGTTTTCTCTGGTTCTTCTGGATATCTTGTTCAGTGAATATTCTTGCGGGCACTGTGTCTGCTGTATAATAAATGTTTTCCGATTTCCCGCGGCCACCCCTGCAGCCCTCTTCCTGAGTGACTGGGTAACAAACGTGGCATCAAGAATAACCCCTTTCCCCTGCGAGGAAAGTTCATCGGCCATAGAAAACATTGTGTCATACACGAGCGTCCTCTTATCCATATTGGACGCTATTTTTTCGTCGAAGATATCTTCGTCCTTCAGGACTTCGCGGCGTATCACGTCTGTCCGCAACATCTCGTAGCCCTTTAAACGCGCTATAATTTCGGTGGTCTCGGTCTTGTTTGTTGCCGGAAGTCCGCAGGCAATCAAAACAGCATCGTTCCCTATTTCTTTTTCAACAAACTCCTTAAATGGTATCTTCAATGGAATGGCTCCTTAGCTTTCATATGCTTCCTTTTCCTGATTGGTTATGGAAACGCTCACTCCTCTACTCTTTACCTACCACAACATAGGGACGAATTTTTTCAAGTCTTTTTGAACCAAATCCTTTCACTTTGAGCAAATCATCTACAGTTTTATAGGGGCGCCCAGCTATAATTCTTTCAGCGAAAACGGGGCCGATTCCTTTGATAGACATAAGTTTTTCTTTGCTGGCAATGTTTAGGTCGAGTAAGCCATCTGAAAATCCGGCGGTTTTTACCTGGCTCTGTATGTCCTTTAATTCCTGGTCCTCACTTCGCTGTTTTGCGCGGAATTCTGCAATTCGTTCCGGATCACTCTCCGACCAAATGCCGATATGTTTCAACATGGCCGAAGTTTCTAAATCGCGAAGCCTTTCAATCATTTCGTCGCGTGGGATGCCATTGGGCGTTTTTCTGCCCATACCGTAAGCACGAGCAAGGCCGTTTCTAACAAGTAAACTCGCCAAGTCATCTCCGTCAGCTGTAATGATAAACCCATATACGCGGCCTTTGGCTGACCTTCCCAAGGCACTTGCAAAGGCTGTATGAACAGTGAAAGGTCTATTAAGAATACTTTCAACAAAACCTTTTGCTTCATTGCCAAAATGAATGGTGCGTGCAGCGTGGGATAGTCCAAAATATCGTGTTTGTTCCCGGACTCGCCGCGCATCACTCTTAGAACTGGTGGAAGTTTCAGGACAGTCAACAAAATAAAGCCTTACATGGAAAGTTTTCCCATTAGCTTCCACGAAGAAACTATCTCCATCATTTGCTGGATTATTCACCAATCTCGCATTGGAGAACATCTGCAAATCAGCAGCAAATGATGGAAAAATGCCTCCAAACATCAACTCTGCTGTCAGCAACAGAATCCCAATCAACAATTTCTTACTCGATCCATTCATAATAACTCCATATTGATTGTTTGCATAACCATTTATTATCAGGCCCATTTGCCTTGATATGATGATATTGAGGGTATTTTCGGGCAATTTTGCTTGGCCCTCATTATCACCAATTATGTAACATAATATTTACAGGGGCAACTATTTCACCCAAAAATAACAAAATCCCATCTCTTTGTGAGAAACGGTGAAAATCGACTTTTTACGGTTTCATCAATCTTTTATCCCTTGAGCATACCAGTTTTACAAATCAAACTGTTCCGCTACGTAATCGGGAATATTGATGTCGCCTATGATCACCGGGTTTTGATGGCAGTCAGATCCGCCTGTGACTATCAGCCCTTCTTTGCGGGCAAACGCAAGGTATGATTCGATTGTTCTTTCGCTGTGTCTTGAATGCCAGCATTCCACACCATCTATGTATTCCAGTATGGTTTCACGAATAATGGCATGCTGTTGAGCCACAGAAGGCGTGAGAGACACGAGAGATGACCCGTTGGGGTCACCGGGATGGGCAATCACCAGCCTTCCGCCGGCGCCCCGTATCAACTTGGAAGCTTCTTCCAGGCCCAGCGGCATTTTCGGAACATCACACTTCACAAGATATTTAGAAAATGCCTCCTTTTTATTGCTGACTATACCTTTTTTTATCATGTAATTCGCAATGTGCGGGCGACCGAATGACCCGTCAACGCTTGCCTGTATTTCTTCCATGTCGTGATCTGAAAAACTCTGCCTGCCCTCTTTCTGAAATTCCCGGTTGATATTTTTCAGTATCTCTTTCGCCCTTCTCTCTCTGAAAATTCGTAGCTCGTAAAGCCTGTCCGTAAGGGGTTTATCATGGATATCATACCCGTAACCTAAAAAATGAAGTTCCACACTTTTGCCATCTTTGTATGCCGGATGAGAAAAGGTTACACTGAGTTCGACGCCTGGAATGTACGCGATTCCGTACCGGTCGGCAAGGGCTATCGCCTCATCCTGACAATGGATCGCGTCGTGATCGGTGATTGACATAAACTGTATGTTTCTTCTGGAGGCCTCGGCAAAGATCTCCTCCAGAGTCCATCTGCCGTCCGACCCGTTTTTCGAGTGAATATGAAGATCAATTTTCATTGGTCACGTACCTATAGGCAAGATCATAATACTGTTTCGCTTTTTGGAAGGCTTCTTGCCGGGAAGCATCATCGAGTCCTCTGTCATCCAGCATGAATGATGTGACTTTTGCTCTGACCATGGCCCTGTAAATTTTGTAGAATTGCAGGACATCACGCAACGACGCATCACCCGATTCTGCTATATAGGTGTTTACAAAGATGTCTCCAAGATCGCTCCTGCCGTTGAAATCAAAATCCATCGACAAGAAGGCCACATCCGACGCCACATCTCCGAAACGAAACCTTTCATTGAACTCGATGCAGTCAAATACGGAGATAGCATCATCTTCAATACATATATGCTGGAGATGAAGATCGCCGTGACAGTCCTTAATACAACCCTGCCCTATTCTCATATCGAAAAGAGCCGGATTTCTGTTCATGAACGACCTGCTCCACGACTCGATGGCATTGAATGCCTCCTCGCTCACAGGACCTCCCGCATATTTTCTTGTTTGATCGAAATTTTCTATCACATTGTTGGAGATAACATCGAACGTCCCGAATGCCTTTGCTTTTTCATTACTCGGTATGCTCCCGTAAACCCGGGCAAGATGTTTTCCAACACGTTTCAGGTCACCTTCCGTTACCTTGCCTGCCTCCATGAGCCTGTACAGCATTCTATCTTCGGGAATTTTCTTCATTTCCACGGCATATTCAACAACATCGCTTCCGTTGCCGAACAGGAGATTCCCTTCCTTATTTTCGATGATTCCAATAACATCGTTATATACATCGGGGGCAAATCTTCGATTTAATAAGATTTCTTCGTTGCAGTAATATTTTCTTTTTTCAAGGGTAGTAAAATCGAGAAAACCGAAATCGACGGCTTTCTTGACCTTGTATACAAGATCACCGGCGATGAAAATAAAGGATATGTGTGTCTGAATGAGTTCCACGGTGTCTGGTCTGTGGGGATAAAATTCAGGCTTCATCATTGATTCGACAAGATTGGGATGGTTCATTTTATTTCTCTTTTCTTTGTCTAATGTATTAATCAGCTTTTTCTGCTGTTTTCTTCTCCTTTTCTGCAAGGCGATTTTTCGCCTCACGTATGAAGTAAGCGGTCTTATAACCCATACCGAGGTGCGCATATTTCTCTTCAATGGTCTTAAACCTTCCTATCGCGGCACGGTATTGCCCGATATTGAAATAGAACTTCCCCACATAAAATTCATGCTCGCCAAGTTTCCTCCTGCACTCCTTTAACTTCTTTTCAGCCAAAAATGAGAACTTACTGCTGGGAAAACGGGAAATGAGCTTCTCAAACGATTTCACTGCCATATGTGCTTCTGTCTGATCACGGTCTATTCCCAGCATCTGCCTGTAGTGACATAATCCTATCTGGTACATTACATATGGAAGATTCTCGCTGGTTGGATGAAAATCCATGAAATCACTGTAATTTGCCTCCGCAGAGATATAATCCTCATCGCTGAAATATGAATCCGCTATCCCCAGTTCGGCAGGAATCGCATATTCGCTGAGGGGATATTCTTCTGTCACCCGCTGGAATAATTCGATCGCATCATCGTAATCCCCATCCTGGTACTCTTCCTGTCCGTTTATGTAAAGAGTTCCGGGCGTGCTTGGACCCGAAGGACCATCCCACCATTCCAGACAACCGGTAATAGAAAACATAAAGACAACTATAAGGAACATTCTTGCAAGTTTCATATCTATAATACCTTTTTTGTAACTGTTCAGGTTCATAGTTTCATGGTTCACAGTTCACGGTTAGAAAGGCTGTTAACGGTTAATTTTCAGCTAATAATCAGCTGATACCCGAATCCTTGAACTTTGAACCCAATAACCTGAGTGGTTACCCTTTTTTAAAAGAGTCTGCCAAGCTTTCATCGCCCGGATATATTAACAGACCGTTCTCCATCGTTCGCCGCTGTCCCGCAATTTACTTTCCGGGCTCAATCTATTGACTTGTCTTCTTAATGTCAAACACTATTTGAAGCCCCCTCAGCTCCGTATAAGCGAGATCTTAGTTTTTACTCCGACAAGCAGCGGGAAATATGCTCGCTGTTCTCCGGACACTTTGACAGGTATCTTATAATTTGATACAGGTATAGTCGGCATCAAAGAAAACAGATGTTCCCACTTCAAAGGAAATCGTAATGAAATCAGTAGGTATAATTTCCGGGACAATTCCCCTGCATAAAGATAATATATTTCAGGCTCTGAAGAAAACCGTGGTGAAAACCGAATTCGGCAACGCGGTGGTCTTCCTCTCGGAAATGGTCGCATTTATACCAAGACACGGTACGGACAAATCGATTCCTCCTCACACAATCAATCCCCAGGCAAATCTCAAGGCGCTGCAGGATATTGGAGTAAAAGAGGTAATCGGGATAAATTCCACAGGCTCCCTGAAGAAAGAAGTGAAACCGGGAATGATTATAATACCGGACGATTACATCTCCATTTATGGAACTCCTACCATATTTCACAACAGCGCCGTCCACACAATACCGACCCTCAATGAAAGAATCAGGGAAAGACTGATCCACACAGCTGAAAGGCTTGGAATAAACGCAATAGAGAACGGCGTTTACTGGCAGGCCTCAGGGCCGAGGCTGGAAACAAAAGCCGAGATAAGAATGATGTCCCAATTCGCCGATATCGTTGGAATGACAATGGCAAGCGAGGCAACAATCGCAGCAGAACTGGAACTTCCCTACGCCGCGATATGCTCTGTAGATAATTACGGACATGGCCTTGTAGAAAAGCCTCCTACATTTGAAGAAATCAGAAAAGGCGCGAGTGGGAATGCACGCAATATACTGGAGATCGTAAAGAAGTACATAAATGAGCAGCTCTCCAGCGGCGGCAAAGCCGCAACGTAACTCCGATGTAAAGACATTATCACGAAAGCACAAAGTTACAAATACACGAAAAGTAAAAGAATCGGGATCTGAACAGGCCAGGGTAAAATTTTGATGTGCTGTTGGTAATTTCAGGCACTACTGTTGTTATGATTCATCCTTGACAGATTCTCCTCTATTTTTCACAATTCCCCTGGTCTGTTAAAATATTTACTCCGTGAATGCTAAGAGTATTGATATTGAGAAGAGCGTCAATAAAAACTTGCTCCTCGATATCGGATTGCATCGGAAGATGCGGGTATTTTTACGCTCAACAAATCATTATGCCAAAGGAGAAAAAAATGTCAGTATTGCCTAAAGAAGTAAGTAAAGCATGGGATGAAAGAAAGGGACCTGTCATATTTACTACCGTAGATGAAAATGGTGTTCCCAATGCTATCTATGCTACCTGTGTGAGTAGATTCGATGAAGAAACAATAGTGATTGCGGATAATTTTTTTGACAAAACACGGAATAATATTCTAGCAGGGAGCACAGGTTCTATTCTTTTTATTACTAATGAAGGCAAGTCTTTTCAAGTTAAGGGGACCATTGAATATCACAAAGAAGGTGATGTTTTTAAGGATATGAAAAAATGGAATCCAAAACAACATCCAGGTAATGCTGCAACAGCATTAAAAGTGGAAAAGATTTATTCAGGCTCCGAAAAACTCTCATAAACATAACGCTATAATCTTAATTAAAAAATGAGGAATAAACTGTAACAAAATGAAAAAAAATCAGAAAAATCAAACTGGACAGGAAACCAAGTATCAGCTGGCGGGTTGGATACTTTTTGTTATATGCGCTATTTTCTTCATCGCATCAAGCTTGAAAAATCATGATCTTTTGGCATTCGCAGGTGGTGTTATTTTTTTAATTGCCTGCATAGTTTTTCTTATACCACTGGTTGGCTCAAATAAAAAAAGCGGGAAATGATAAAAAATCATATATCCTTGCATCACATGTATGAAGTACCAGTCAGCGATAGCCTTAGAAGGTAAATTAGAATATGGAAATACCGCTGCTAAATGATATTGTCGTTATATTTGGACTGGCTATTGCGGTCCTCTTTATATGTCATCAACTTCGCGTGCCGGCGGTTGTGGGATTCCTCCTCACGGGAATATTCGTCGGGCCTTACGGATTTGGGCTGGTAAAGGCAGTTCATGAAGTTGAAATTTTTGCTGAAATCGGTATTGTGCTATTGCTT
>JAGGXJ010000108.1 GCA_021163105.1 Syntrophobacterales bacterium | reverse complement strand
TTATAATTGCAAGTAACTTGCGTTATTTAAATTCGTGTATTACTTGGCATATATTAAGAAGTATCAATAAGTTATGGTGATTTTGTAAATTCTAGTTACTTGGAAGTCATACTCGCACCATTTGTCATTTCAACCGTAGGGAAAAATCTTGTGTTTCTGAGCTGTTACATTGCTAAGATTTCTCATCCCGATAAATCGGGATTCGAAATGACAGACCACTTGGACTTTTTATGAAGCCGTCAAATTTGATGCATTCGTAAAAAATCGTCAAAAGTAATAGGCAGATCACGCATAGACAATGTCGGGTGTCTCAATTATGATCGATTTGTGCGAACCACAAAGAATGAAGAAAAAAGATCAAGTTGAGGCGGGGGAATAAAAACCGATGGGAATCCATTGATCCGGAAGGTCAAGGGAAATCTCTGTTTTTCCCTTGACAAAACTTATCGTGGATGTCCCCTGAATTCTCCGGATTAAGTTAGTGACTTTGTTTCTAAGATAGTGCGACGAAAAATGGACGTTGTTGCTACTCAGCCCTCGCCTTTTTTAAAAGGAGTTCCCAATCTTCATTTACCATTTCCTGTATCTCAGCCAGGTCACCATCAGTCAGGTGTTTAAAACGTCCCTGGAGCTTGAAGTATTCCCTCACCGGAAATTCTTTTGGTTTATAATTGATTGTATATTTGACACCATCTTCCACCTCATAAAGGGGGAAAATATTGGTCTGAACTGCCATTCTGGCAATCTTGACAGATATTTCAGAGGGAATGCGCCAGCCGGTTGGACATGTCGCATAAACATGCAGAAACCGTGAACCCTTTATACTCTTCGCCTTTTCAACCTTTCGAACCAAATCTTCCGGGAAGGCTATACTGGCAGTAGCGGCATAGGGAATGCGATGTGCCACAAGCGCCTCGACGATATTCTTTTTCCGCATCCTTTTCCACGATTGACCAGGAGTTGTAGTGGTCCATGCGCCATAAGGTGTGGAAGAGCTACGCTGAATGCCGGTATTCATATAGGCTTCATTATCATAACAGACATATATGAAATTTTCATTCCGCTCCACGGCACCGCTGAGGGCCTGAAAGCCGATATCAAAGGTTCCTCCATCACCTGCCCATGTGACAACCGTCGTTTCGGTATCCCCTTTGATATCCAAAGCTGCCCTCACTCCGCTGGCCACGGAGCCTCCCGTTTCAAAGGCTGTATGGATAACGGGAACCTTCAAGGACATCTGAGGATATGCCCCGGCGATGATAGACCAGCAACATGCAGGGAGCACAATTATGGTTTTTCCCCCCATAGCCTTCAGAAAAAACCTCATGGCTATGGCAGCTCCGCACCCGGGACAAGCCACGTGGCCCGGATACATGTAATCCTGTTCAGGAACGTTCAACGGCATGGTTTTCCTCCTGAAGTCCCATCCAAATACTCTCCCCGGAGGGAACCTCACTTTTTTTCGTCCGCCAATATATATCCTCCAGCAAATCTGTAGTTACATCACGCCCTCCCAATCCGGCAATATAACCAAATATCTGGGGACAATCAGAAAGGTTGCACATGGCAGCTCGTACCTCCTGAGCAAAAATACCGCCCGCGCCAAATGAAAAGTTTCTATCGATGATGGCAACCTTTTTTACAGATCCAAGGGTTTTGCGGATTATTTCTGCGGGAAAGGGTCTAAATAGTTTTATTTTCAGAAGACCAACCTTTTCCCCTTTTTCACGCAGCTCCTGAATCACCTGGCGAGAGGTACCGGTCATTGTCCCGGAAGTAACCATTATAATCTCTGCATCATCGCATAAAAAGGGCTCAACGGGACCATAATACCGCCCGAAAATATTCGAGAAATTCTCCTCAATCTCTGCAAGCTGTGCTATGGATTCTTCCATTGCCTTTGCCGTATTATGGCGCATCTCCATGTAAAAATTTGGTGTAACGAGCGGACTGAATGCAGCTGGATCATCTGTATCGACCTGGAATTTAGGCTCAAAGGCGGGAAGAAAGCGATCAACCAGTTCCTGCCCCGGCACATCAACCGGTTCATAGGTATGAGAAAGAAAAAATGCATCCATGATCACCATAACGGGGAGGCTAACCGCCTCTGCCAGTCTGTATGCGAGAAAAACGGTATCGAGGACTTCCTGACTATGCTCGCAATAGAGCTGAATCCAACCTGTGTCCCTCTGTGCCAGGCTATCAAGCTGATCGGCCCAGATATTCCAGCCCGGGGCAAGGGCACGATTAACCTCGGCCATCACAATGGGAAGTCTTGCCCCTGACGCCCAGTGAAGAATTTCATGCATTAAGGCCAAACCTTGAGAAGAAGAGGAAGTAAACGTTCGAACCCCGCAACTCGCCGCTCCAACGAGTGAGGACAGCGCGGAATGCTCACTTTCCACCTTTAGAAAGGAGGCCTTTAGCGTGCCATCTGCAACATAATCGGAAAGGTATTCAACTATATGAGTCTGCGGTGTAATGGGGTAGGCTGAAATCACTGTAACCCGTGACAAACGAACAGCTTCAGCTACCGCTTGACTACCTTCCAGTACTTGTTTCATTTGTTTCCTCCTCCAGGACCATGGCGTTACGGGGACATTCTACGACACAAAGACCGCACCCCTTACAGTAATCATAGTTGATGTGTCTCCCCTGAGGAGTTTTGTCGCGAACTATTGCAAGATCGGGACAGAAGAGATAACAATTATCACACTGATTACAAAGTCCACAGTTAAAGCAGCGTTCTGTTTCTCTGATTGCCATGCTCGCCGAAACTTTAAGATTCACCTCGTCAAATGTGGCAAGACGCTCCTCTCTCAGGAGACGCGGCTGGGTAATTCTTTGAGAAAGATAAAAATAATCTGCGTTGATTTCACTATAGGAGACTACGTGAGAGCTTCGATCAAACCGGGGACCCTTCATATATATTTCCATAGAGCAGAAGCTGCCGTTTCCCACCAGGCAGTTTCTTATCTTTGATTCCACGGTATCCAAACCCTCCCTGAACAGGATATCCAGAGCAATGGCCGCCTCCTTGCCCGAGGCAACCGCGTGGACTACACTCTTTATTTCGTTAGTCAAATCGCCACCGAAGACAAGTACCTCACTTTCGGTGCGGCAATCCAGAGTAGAGTTATTCAAGGTCACAACCCCTTCACCTTTATGAGGGGGGTCACACCAGGATTCCGCCGCTTCTTCTCCTATAGCCTTGAAGATATTTTTTACCCTTATCTCCTCGGTCTTGTTACCATCAGGTTCTACAAGAGCTCTCCCTCTGTCATCCTCGCCTATAACTTTCATGTGATGTAAAGTTACAGCATAATCTCCCTTATCAGAAACAACACTTACGGGAATAACAAGTTCTTTCAGGGCAACGCCTTCATCAAGGGCCAGTTCAATTTCCTCAGAGAAAGCGGGCATATCCTGTTTTCTCCGCCTGTAGGCAATAAGAGGTGTTCCCCCCAGCCTTACAACACTTCTCGCAACGTCTATAGCGGTATTCCCGCCTCCAATAATGACAGACGGGCCATCCAGGCGGGGTCTTTCACCATGGCGAATCCTGTTAAGGAATGCACGCCCATCCTTTATTCCTTCCAGATCCTCTCCCGGAATCTCCAGTTTCCGTGAACGGGAATATCCACAACCGATAAAAACAGCATTGTAACTTTCCCCTGCCTCTTTCAAAAATTCTTTAGAAATACGAATCCCCGTTTTTATCTGCACACCCTGATTCTTAATCAGTGAAATGTCTCTTTCGAGAACCGGCAGAGGTAACCTGTACTGCGGGATTCCCCACCGTAGAACCCCACCTGGTTCGGTCTCAGCCTCGAATACATCGCAACTATAGCCAAGAAGTGTCAGAAAATAGGCAGCAGACAGGCCGCTGGGACCTCCTCCTACAACGGCAATTTTTTCCTTTTTTGCGGAAAGATTAGTAAGAAAGGGTTTGAACTCATTTTTACGGGCAGTGTCCGCAAGAAACCGTTCCATGGCATTAATGGCAACAGCTTCATCGAACTCACCACGGTTACATACGGCTTCGCATGGATGATAACATACGCTTCCGCACACACCGGGAAAGGGGTTTTCTCTGAGAATGGTTTCCCAGGCCTCTTTAAACATCCCCTGGTTTGCTAATGTCTCTATCCGTCCTATGTCCTCACCGGCAGGACAGGCCACGCTGCATGGGGCTGTCTTTTCTTCGTAACGAGGCCTTAAAAAGCGCCAGGAACCTGTTTTGTTGTCTTCTGTGGATAAATATGAACGGGCAAAGAACAATGGGGTGACTTTAGAGGGTACTTTCTTTTCTGTCATTTTTTATTCTCTCACAATATGGAAGACCTGAGTTTAAGAAACATTTCTTCCCTCTATCATTCCAACTATTTGAACTTCGTTGTAGGCATCTTCCGCCGCATCTGTGTTCGCCTCGGCTTCCACGGGAACTTCTTCCCTGATAGCTTCGGCAACCGCAGTTATGTGAGGTGTTTTAAACAATCGCGCAAAAGCGCCAATCATGGATGTATTGACAATGGGCTGGGTACGTGTTCCCAGTTGGTGCCTAAGGGCGATAGCGTTTGCATCTATGAAGGCCAACTTGAAACCTGCAAAGGGACGTAAATCAGGCGGAGGCTCAGGGCTGTTAATTAATATCCATCCTCCCTGTTTGAGTCCTCTTGTTGCATCGATACTCTGGAGAAGGGTACGATCCTGAACTACCACATGATCCGGGGTATAAACATTGGTTCTGATGAAAATATCTTTCTTGTCAGCCCGTATATAAGCCTCGACCGGAGCGCCTCGCCTTTCCACGCCAAAGACAGGGAAGCTCTGCACCTGATATCCCACCTTGAAGAATGCCTTAGCCAGCATAACGGTGGCTATCACAGCCCCTTGTCCACCGCGACCATGAAACCGAATTTCAAGCATGACAGTTGAATCCCTTTATACCTTACTCCAGACCGCAACAACAGCCTTGGCCGTTTTCCCATTCAGAGAACGCAAACTGTGATTGATATCCGAATCGAAATATAGTGCATCGCCAGGTTCGAGAATTTCCGTCCGATCATCGGTACGAAACTCTACCGTTCCATCAAGAACATACAAGAATTCTTCACCTTCATGGTTTACAAATACCATATCACTTGTGTCCACAGGTTGAAATTCCACGAACAGGGGCTCCATATGCTTATCGGATCTCTTTGTTTCCAAGGATTCATAGATATAATCAACTTCACCCTCTTCATGATGATGTGGACGCCTTTTGATCCTGACTCGTTCACCCCTGCGGGTAATGGATATTTTTTCATCTATATCCATCTCCTCAAAGAAATATGCCATTCCTACATTCAGAGATTTAGCCAGCTTTAGTAGTGTTGCTACGGGAGGAATAAAATCGCCTCTCTCAATGTCTGACAAGAGGGTCTTTGGAAAACCGGTTTTTGTCGAAAGGTCCTGTAAGGTATAAAGCTTCTTTTCTCTTAGTTCTCTAACTTTGCTGCCTATCTGAAGTTCTTTTGCAGTTGCCGTGTCAGCGCTTTTTTCTTGCCCCATTTCTTGTACCCCCCGAGGTGAGGATTTATGAAATATCGAATTGAAGCGAACAAAAAGTAAAAGTTTTTCTTAACAGTCGGAACTCTTCCGCAACTCGCTGCGGGAATCTTCAGGGAAATATCCTGCTTGCCCTACAGAAATACGCCACAATATTTTTATTGTCAAGATTATTTCTCAGTCATAAATTACCATCTTTGTGAAAAACTCTCAGTTATGATAAAATTATATATAGTGTGCCTCGGGGCAATCATACAGGCTCGGCGAGGGCAAGATAAGAGGCCTTACGTCACTTACTATGTCGATTTAATAATGAACCTGACACTGATTTTATTAAAATTATTACTGTGATTATTATATCAATGTTGCTCCCGGAAGGAAAAAAAGTTTGACTTTGAATTTATGGAAGAGTAATACCGAATGAAAATGGGTGTATATCAGAAAAGACTTTTGCTTACTGATTTTTATATCGCGGAGTTGTTGTTTCTTTTATCATGGAGGCTGTTCATACCGGCGTGGTTATCAATGCCACGCTAAGCATAGCGGGGTGATTTGTTTGTTTAATTCTTAACTGCTTAACCATTAGAAAAGGAGGTAGGGAATGACAACATTAATTATCGTTATCGGTTTTTCAATCTATTTAATTTTGTATTTCACATACGGCAAGAAGCTGGAACGGGATGTCGTGAAGTCCTCAGATTCCATAGAGGCACCATCCAAACGTCTCTACGACGGGGTGGATTACATTCCGGCGAGGAAAGAGGTCCTTTTCGGACATCATTTCGCCTCAATTGCCGGTGCCGCCCCGATCATCGGGCCTGCACTGGCCATGTGCTGGGGCTGGGTCCCCGGCCTGCTCTGGGTATGGTTCGGCAATGTTTTTATCGGCGCCGTTCACGATTACCTGGCGCTGATGGCATCGGTCCGCTACGACGGTAAATCTATTCAGTTTGTTGCCTCAGACCTCATGGGCAAGAGAACGGGTACGGCATTCTACTGGATCGTTTTCTTTCTTCTTATCCTGGTAGTCGCTGCTTTCGGGGCCGTTGTCGGTGGGATGTTTGTTAAAACCCCGGCCATTGCCTCGGCTTTCATATGGATGATTGTTGCGGCCCTTATCCTCGGTGTTCTGATGTATCGTGTTAAGATAAACTTCACAGGAGCCACCATAATTGGTATTGTCATGTTGATTGCCGCTCTCTGGCTGGGAGTTGCATTCCCCATCAAGGCAAGTTTTGACACATGGATGGTGTTTTTCTTCTTCTACATCATTATCGCGGCGGCTGTTCCTGTTAATGTTTTATTACAGCCGAGGGATTACTTGAATTCCTTTCTCCTTTATGCTGGACTGGCCATAGGCTTCCTCGGCGCCGTGTTTGCATTCAGAGGATTTGAGGTTCCGGCATTCTCAGCTTTCGCACCCGTTCTCCTCGGGGGTAAAGCAACACCGTTCTGGCCGGCCATCCCTCTGATCATTGCCTGCGGTTCACTGTCCGGTTTCCACGCTCTTGTTGCTTCGGGAACAACTTCCAAACAGCTTGAAAAGGAGAGCGATGCATTGTTCATCGGTTACGGGGCCATGTTTACCGAGGGCTTCCTTTCCACCATAGTTATCGTCTCCATAGCAGGCTTCGGATATACCGCCCTTAAAAATGCGGGTGCGGCCATGAATGTAGCGGTGACACTGGATGCGGGCAACTGGGGCGCCATGTTTACCAAAACAGCCGCGGCCGTCAAGCTGACTAAAGTAAACCTCTTTGTCCAATCTTACTCAGACATGGTTGCCGCAACCTGGCTGGGATTTATTCCTGCCAAGTTCGTTAAAGTTCTTGCCGGAATGTGGGTTGCCGCGTTTGCTATGACTACGCTGGATACGACGAACCGGCTGGCACGTTACTGTGTCGCGGAAATGGCTGCTCCTCTTAAAGAAAGCGCCTCCGGACTTTACAATTTGCTGACAAACCGCTGGGTTGCTTCTATAATTCCGGCAGCGATTGGAATTTATCTGGCCTGGAGTAAAAACTTTCTCGTCGTTTGGGCTTCCTTTGGAGCGGCAAACCAGTTGATTGCTGCAATCGCCCTCATGACCGGTGCGGCTTTTGTTGCCAAGAAACTGAAATCGCCATTTGCAAGTGTTGCTGTAATCCCGGCCTGGCTGTTATGGATTACCGTAACCGCTGGTCTTGTCTGGTTCATGGCAGTTGTATTGCCGGGCTCTATTGCTGCGAAACCAGTCCCGGGATGGACGGTTATGACTATCGTAGGCGTAATGTTAGTTATGAATATTATTTTCATAATCGACTTTACCAGAACATATAAGAAAGAGTAGCAAAGGAAGGGGGTCAAGTCTTCATTCTTGACCCCACACACTTATATACTTCAGATAACCCGGTGCACGGCGTACCAGTCGTACACCGGGTTTAACCAAACATAATCAAAAAAACCACCCAAATGAAATTTCCCAGTTTTAGTTTTCTTCAGCGTTTCTTTTCTCGATTCCATGACTCACATCGCGAAAATGCCGTAGCTCTCACAATTGTGGAAGCGCGGGAGCTCGAAAATATTTTTGCCCTTTTGCTTCTGGGTTCTTTTGTCGGCCTCCCTTCGCCACCCACATTTCTGTCTGTAGAACTTTTGCCATTCATGGAAAGTGAGCTTAGAATATTAAATCAGCGTGCCGAGGACGCCGGTGACATGCTGGCGGAAATGTGCGGAACAATAGGTATTGATTAAATGAAGATTCTTTTTTTTACAGGAAAGGGGGGGGTGGGGAAATCCACCATGGCAGCAGCCGCTGCGTGGCAGCTCTCACAAAAAAGTCGTGTGCTGATTGTCTCACTGGACCCGGCCCACAATCTGGGTGATATATTCGGACGAGATCTTCAAGACAATAAAACTCGTTATACGAACACTCTTTATCTTAAGGAGATTGATCTTCGAAAACTATCAAGGGAATACCTTCAAAGGGAAACAGATGTTCTTGCCACTACCTACAAATACCTTCAAACATTAAATCTCGACAATTACTTTTCCGTGCTCAAATATTCACCCGGCATAGAGGAGTATGCCCTTTTGACCAGCATTGAAAAGATCATCAAAACAGAAACTGCCTTAGATAATGGCACAAACTAATCACCCCCAAAATGGCGTACTAACCCGCATA
>JAGGXJ010000061.1 GCA_021163105.1 Syntrophobacterales bacterium | reverse complement strand
TTGCCGCTCCTTTCTCGAAGTTGCGGGAACAACTCGATTGTAGGAGTAGCACAGTGAGCACTCTTCAGGCAAAGCCGTCAGACTCTGACCACGCCCATAGGACGTGGATTTTTAGAACGAATTAAACAACATTAATTGTGCTTGCCTTGTATCAACAACGATCCGCTTATTTGTACCCGATTTTATCAAGTAACAACAAGATTTCTTCAATCTGAGACTTTTCTCGCGGTGGATACGGCCACCACCGAAGGTATGGGAGTGGGTAGTGCACTTTTGAAGTTTAGCTAACCCGTCAAGTTGGTCTCCGCGCCAGATTCTTTAATTTCTGGTACATCTCATAGGTAAATTCCTTTCCGCGGCAGGGCAGAAGTGTGTTGTTGTGGTAGAGAGGTTCTTTTTCTATGTCATAAGGGGATGCTTGCACCGCTTCTTTCCATATCGGTGTGCCGGGTATGGGTGAGAATTCCGCGATGACTGGCCTGGCCCCGCACGATCTGACAAAATCTATGCTGTCTCGCACTTCGGAGGCGCTCTGATCCGGGAGTCCGCACAGGATGTACATTCCTATATCTTTTCCACTGTAGCCGGCTTCCAGCAGATAAGCGACCGCGTCCTTTGTTTCCTCACTGGTTATTTTTCCTCCGGTGTCGGTCTGTCTACGCGCGCTCGCAGTCTCAAAACCGAAACGTATTGTCTTGAAGCCGGCCCTGAACATCAATTTGCTCAGAGGTGCATCTATCTCTCTCAGATGAAGACCATTGGGGCAGTGGAAGACACAATCCAGCCCCCTTCTCAGTATTTCCTCCAGCATGGGTATCGCATGCCTTTCCCGGTCGACGAGGAGGGCATCGTCATAGAAAGGGAAGTTTCTCACACCGAACTTCCTATTCCAGAACTCTATTTCGTCAACAACCCTTATGGGATCTCTGGTTCTGAGTCCATCGTTCAAGAGATGCGACGCGCAGTAGGAACACCTGAAGGGACACCCCCTCGAGGTCATTATGGGAATATGATCCATGTGAGTGAAAAGCTCGAAAGCGGGGAGGGGATACGAATCAAGATCGTCTTCATCCGGGAGGAATTGCAGGTCATCATTAAAGCGATCCTTTAAGATTTCTGCAAGGGCTTTTTCCCCTTCTCCTTTCACCACAATGTCGGCGCCGGAGTGTCTTGCCGCGTGATCACCGCAGAGGGTGGCATAGTTTCCTCCCAGAACAATCGGTACTTTGGGAATTACGCGCCGGAGAATATCTATGGCTTCGAAGACACCCGGGTACCAGTAGGTCATCATCGATGTTACAAATATTGCATCCGGTTTCTTCGCGCGCAGCAATTCATCTTCGAACATGCGGGGGGTTATACCGTACCGACCGTATCTTCTCGGGAAATTCTTCAATGCCTCCGGTTTTGGAATGCTTTCTTTAAAGAAACCGCCCCGTCCTGATGAAAGCCTCTTTGGGGTCCTTGTCCGGCTTTCTCTTTCCATGCCGGGGTGAAAAGGATCCAGACAATCTATCAGGTTCACATCATATCCATTTTTTTTCAGAGTAGAAGCAAGATACAAGAGACCAGCCGGTTTGACCCAGAGGTCATAGGCCGCAAAATCATGTATCCATGGATTTATCAGGAGAACCCTTCTTCGCATAATGATTTGACTATATTAAGCTCTTTCCAAAATCAAGATAATCTTCCCGGCTCATCTCGATTTTCCCTTAAGCATTAGACTGACAGAACGCAAAATAATCCTTGACGAACAGTGATAAGTATAATATAAAATCACTTGTCCTACAAGCAGACAACCAGACAGCGAGTATCTTTAAAGGCCGAAGGGATATTGTCCAGTGAAGCCAATCAAAAAGATAAGACTATCCGATAGCGTTATCAACGCAATCAAAAAGAAGGTCGCCGAAAAAAACTTTAAACCCGGGGATAAATTTTATTCAGAGAATGAATTATCACGGCAGTTACAGGTCAGCCGATCATCAGTCCGAGAAGCCATCAGGATCCTTGAGGCAACAGGCTACGTCGTGGTCAAGCAGGGAAAAGGAATCTTTATAACAGATTTCGACTCTCAAAATTTCCAGCCCTTTGTCAACTGGCTGAAATTCAATGAACAGCACATTCTGGATCATTTTGAGGTTCGCCTGATCGTTGAACCCAAGGCGGCCGCGTTTGCCGCGGAAAAGGCCAATACCGAAGATATCCGGAAGATGGAAGAGGCTTTAGACCAGTTTGACTTGTATGCCGGGAGCAAAAACAACACAGAAATCATCAAATCTGATCGAAAATTTCACCGGTGGCTTGCAAAATCCACGAAAAATTCAACCTTGTATGTTCTAATGAAATCCGTGACCACATCACTGCCCAACGGCTGGATATCCAGCCTTCATACACCCGGACGAATTGAAAAAACCGTTCATGAACATAGGGCTGTTCTTGAGGCCATAAAAAACGGAGATAAGAACGGAGCTGAAAAAGCTATGACTCGTCATCTTGAAAATGCGCTTTCCGATATCCGGACACATATGAGCAGTTTACCATAATGAACAGTTGTACGGAGGAATCATGCAATTGAAAATCACAACACTGATAGAGGATACCCTGGGAGAGCATAAGGGGTTGCTGTATGAACACGGACTGTCCTTTTTTATAGAAAAGGATGATTATAGAATGCTTTTTGATGTCGGCCAGTCCGCGGCGTTTCTCAGCAATGCCCGTCAGCTTAACATCGATCTTGGTCACCTTGATTGCGTAGTTTTGAGTCATGGCCATTATGATCACTCCGGTGGTTTTAGGTCGTTGACGGAAGAAACAAACCATTTCACGCTGTTCACAGGGCAGGGGTTTTTTGATGAGAAGTACGGAGTCAGCAACAATACCTGTGAATTCTTGGGCAACAATTTCGATGAAGCCTTTTTGTCAAGCAAGGGAATTGACCACCAATTTGTTCACGAGCGGCTCAAGGAAATTTTCCCCGGTGTCTATATTCTTTCCGGGTTTCCAAGGATTCATGACGATGAGACGATAAATACGAGGTTCAAGATTTTTAAGGATGGAGCATTCCAACAGGATCTCTTTGAAGATGAAGTAGCGATTGCCGTTGACACACCCCGAGGTCTGGTTGTTCTGCTGGGATGTTCCCATCCAGGTATGAAGAATATGCTGGATGCCGCTGTCGAATTACTTAAAAAGCCGCTTTATGCTGTTCTCGGAGGCACTCACCTGATGGAAGCTCAGGGGAACAGCATTGATTTGTCTATGGATTACCTGAAAAAAGAAAGCATCAAAATCATAGGTGCTTCCCATTGCACTGGAAAGGAGGCTTTGGATCGTCTGGCAAGAGACAATAATTGTTACCAGATTAACGGAACAGGGAGTGCTCTGTTCATAAGTTAGTTGTTCTCAAAGTGCCAGTGTGTCGTGCAGACGGGCACGTCGATATGGCATATTAACCTGTAAAAGGAGGGTGAAAGAATGAAAATTCGCAAAAAGAATGTAGGAATTTTACTGGTTATCATGGTGGTTGCAGTGCTGATGGTAATGTTGCCGGGACAAAGCATTGCCAAGAAGATTATCTGGAAATCATCAGGACATGGTCCCGCTTCAGATCCGTCCCAGATTTACCATAACAAACTATGTGATGCCATTACCGCGGCAACCGATGGCCGACTGACTGTAAAACCCTTTGTGGGCGGATCTATTGTTCCGGTTTACAAGGAATTAGATGCTGTCGACCGGAATGTTCTCCAGATGTGCTACACTTGTCCAATGTACAATCTGGATAAATGGCCGGCGGCCGGCCTGATCAGCTCCCGGCCGGGTGGTCTCCCAGGCGAGGCATTGAGAACCTGGTTCGATTACGGCGGAGGCGCCGCGCTTATGAACAAAATGATGAAAGGATACAATGTATTAACCTTTCCAGGCGCGCTATCACCCCTGCCGGAAGAGGTATTCTTTCATTCCAAGGTCAAACTTGAATCTCTCAAGGATATCAAAGGGCTGAAAGCACGATGTATGGGTGATGGTGGTGAAATCCTCAAGAGAATGGGAGCGGCAACGGTTATTATTCCCGGCGGTGAGCTCTATGAAGCCATGCAGAGGGGAACTATTGACGCATTTGAATATTCAACTCTGGCATCCAACTGGAATATGCACTTCAACGAAGTTGCTCACTATGTTTATCTTTCCCCCATCCGTGCGCCCAGTGACCCACAGGTTTTCTTCGTCAACAAAAAAGCCTGGGCTGCTCTACCGGCGGACCTCAAGGTTGTAGTCCAGGGTCTGATCGACAAATGGACCCAGGCCCAGCATGAGTACCTGGTTTACGAATCGGTAAAGGCAGTGGATAAATTCAGAAAAGCGGGCAACGAAGTTTTTAAGGTGCCTAAAGACATAGAAGTTGCATTGACTGCCGAAGCCAACAAATTCTATGAAGAAAAATCGAAATCAGAATCTCCGATTTTCGGTGAGATCTATAATTCAATGAAAAACTTTGGTGAGGCATACAACGCAATCAAATAGATTGGTTTGAGGAGAAAAGCATGGCCATTTTAACAAAAACACTAAAAATCATTGACTGGTTGAGTGAAACATCAGGATCACTTGGAAAATGGTTTGCTTTTCTCCTCGTTTTAGTCGGTTCATACGAGGCAATTGCCCGGCATTTTTTCAATGCGCCCACCATCTGGGCCTACGATTCCATGTGCATGTCAGGCGGTATCGTCTATATGCTGGGTGCGTCCTATAACTATCTGTACGACTCCCATACCAGAGTGGATTTGATATACGGTTCTCTTTCCAGGAAAAAGAGGGCGCTGATGGATGTTATCTGTTCCATCTTTCTGTTTTTCCCTCTGATAATCATGATGTTTAAACTTTCAGTTGACTGGGCTTTGAGAGCATGGAGAATCCATGAGGTCATGTTCAACAGTTTCTGGTACCCTCCGGCTGCCCCATACCGTACTGTTTTCGCGATAGGCCTTTTTCTCTTGATCCTTCAGGGAACAGCGAGATTTATACGTGATCTATACTTTCTGATAAGAGGCAAAGAAATTGATTGAATTAAGCGCTGAAGTTGTAGCCTTTCTAATGCTGGGAGGCGTATTAACACTTGTCATGACCGGTTTTCCTATTGCTTTTGTCATAGGAAGCGTAGCCTTTATAGTGGGCCTGCTGATTTTCGGCCCCACGACCACATATCACATTCTTTACAGCCGGATTTACGCTCTTTCCCTGAATTATCCCTACCTGGCGGTACCCCTGTTTACTTTTATGGGGGTAGTGCTGCAACATTCCGGTATAACAAAGGAGTTATACGAAAGTCTTTATGACACTCTGGGGGGCTGAAGGGGGGCTTGCAGTAGTCACCATTGTATTCGGAACGATTCTGGCCGCCTGTCTGGGCGTCATAGCAGCTTCAGTGACCATTCTTACCCTGATTGCCCTAGGCCCGATGCTTACCCGTGGGTATGACAAGCCCCTGGCTGCCGGAACTATTGTTGCGTCAGGCACCCTTGGCATCCTCATTCCGCCAAGCATCATGCTGGTAGTTTACGGACCCCAGGCCGGCATCTCCATAGGCCAGATGTTCATGGGGGCGGTTTTCCCGGGTTTGATCCTGTCAGGTCTTTATGTGTCTTATGTGCTTTTACGCTGCTATATCAATCCTGATCTGGGCCCGGCTCTTCCCGTGGAGCAAAGGACTCCTCTTACGACAAAGAAATTAATCAAACTGATGAAATCCTTGATACCTCCGGTATTGTTAATCATGGCTGTTCTGGGAACTATTTTTTCTGGAATTGCCCCTCCCACCGAGGCCGCGGCGGTTGGCTGTCTTGCCGCCATCCTGCTGTCGATGGCCTACCGTAAATTCAGCTGGGACTTGATAGCCCGCGCTTCTATTGAAACTCTTCGAGTCAGCGCCTTTGTGGTATTGATTGCCGCAATGTGCTATGCCTTTGTAGGAATATTCATGAGCGCCGGTTCCGGGGAAGTTGTTTCCAGAATGATTCTTGCTGTTCCCGGAGGAAGATGGGCCTCCTTTGCTATGATCATGCTTATCGTTTTCCTGCTGGGTATGTTCATTGAATGGATAGGAATCGTTTTTATTATTGTACCCATTTTTTCCCCGATCCTTGCAACCCTGGGATTCAACCCTTTGTGGGCGGGTATGATGATATGCATCAACCTGCAGATGGCATTTCAGACACCGCCCATGGCAATGTCCATCTTTGTTCTGAAAGGCAGCGCGCCACCAGAATTGGGTCTGACTATGGCGGATATCATAAAAGGGGTGCTTCCCTTTGTCTTTATTATAATGTTCACCCTTTTGATCTGTACGATCTTTCCGGAGATCATTACCTGGCTTCCAGAACGGATGATCGGTCCCACTCACTGAATCCGTAAATTTTCGTCGAATATTCCCCGCAACTGTTGGAGTAATAGCGAAAATTCCGCTTGTACGGAATTGCGTGAAGTTTTTATATTTCGCTTACCCCTGTTTGCCATCACACCAAATATTTATATCTTATTTCAGTCGGTGGAGTCTGAATCTTAAAATAGATTGATGTTTTCCCTCTCATCTGATACATCAGTGAAAAATTCAGAGGAAAGCATTTTACTGTTTAAAGGGGAGATAAGGCTATGAAAATCGGGTGGATAGGCACGGGCGTCATGGGCTTTTCAATGGCAGGACACATCCGGGACGGAGGGCATGATCTCTTCCTGTATAACAGAACACGAGAGAAGGCGGAAGACCTTGTGAAAGAGGGCGGGCGCTGGTGCGTCTCTCCGGCCGAAGTCGCCCGTAACGCGGAGATAGTTTTCACGATAGTCGGTCATCCGAGGGACGTAGAAGAGGTATATTTTGGCGAGGAGGGGATAGTCTCTGCCGGAGGTATGTGCCATACGGTTGTGGACATGACAACAAGCAAACCGCAACTGGCCCTTAAAATAGCCGAGAAGACCTCGGAGCATGGAATTGCAAGTCTTGACGCCCCGGTTTCGGGCGGTGACTCAGGAGCAAAGGCAGCCACTCTCGCCATTATGGTGGGGGGAGACAAAAATGTTTTCAAAAAAGTGTTGCCCCTTTTAAAGTTGATGGGAAAAGAGATAGCCTACATGGGTGGACCCGGCGCCGGGCAGCATACAAAGGTGTGCAACCAGATTCTTGTCGCGGGTACCATGATCGGAGTTTGTGAATCTCTTCTATATGCTTCGCGGCTGGGACTCGATGAACAATCGGTAATAGATGTAATAGGGAAAGGTTCCGCCAGTTCCTGGCTGATAAACAATCTGGGACCCAAAATTGTACGCGATGACTACAACCCCGGTTTTTTTGTGGAGCATTTCATCAAGGATATGGGGATAGCCCTGGAAGAAGCAGCGGCATCTGACCTGTCCCTGCCGGGATTGTCTTTGGTCAGACAGCTTTATATCGCTGTGAAGGGGCAGGGACACGGCAGAATGGGAACACAGGCGCTTATGCTCGCGCTCAGAAGACTGAACGGAATGTAAGATTCATATCACGGTTTACAGTTATCGGTTCACGGTAAAAAAACAGAAGGTAGAGGAGAATTCTGGGATTCTCTTTTGAAGATTTAGGAATTCGGGGGAATCTTGCAGGTTATCGGTACGTCTTTATTGATTATTAAGAGATTGCCGTGATTTAGGAGCAAACCAGCCATGATAGCCGTTGTTCAAAGGGTTGATTCTTCCGGAGTTTCCGTTGATGGTCATACGGTCGGGGAGATAGGGAAAGGCGTTGTGGTGTTTCTCGGTGTTGCTGAGGGGGATGGAGAAAAGGACGCAGATTATCTCTCAGATAAGATAATCAATCTCCGGATATTTGAAGATTCAAACGAAAAGATGAACCTCTCCCTGCTGGACATATCGGGTGAAATGCTTGTGGTATCTCAGTTTACCCTTCTTGCCAATTGCCGGAAGGGAAGACGGCCATCGTTTGTTGACGCTGCCGGGCCCGAACAGGCCAGTGAGCTCTATGAATATTTTATCGGGAGAGCACGCAGGCATGTAGAGAAAGTGGCTACCGGGCAGTTCCAGGCTATGATGAAGATAGATCTCGTGAATAACGGTCCGGTAACAATGATTCTGAACAGTACAAAAAGATAGACAGCGATATGACTATGAACCCGGAAAATGAAATACCATCCCTGCCTATCAGGATAGACAAGGATGGCGTCTGGTATTACAACGGGACTGTGATGTTCAGGGAAGATATTCTCAAGCTCTTTTTTGAAAGCCTGAAGAGAGACGAAGAAGGAAAATACCTGATAGAATTCGAAGGTGACAAGTGCTTTATAGAGGTTGAAGACACTCCTTTCGTGGTGAAGACAGTCGGTAAAGGCAACAGGGAAAATCACGAAAAGGAATTCATCGAGATTCTTCTCAACGATTTTACCTCGGAAAAGCTGGACCCTTCAACCCTGCGCGTGGGCATGGACAATGTACTTTACTGCGACATAAAGGACAGGAAGTTTGAAGCGAGATTCTCGCGATCGGCCTATTATCAGATTGCGGAATTTATCAAATATGATGAAGACAAAGACGCCTATTTTGTGTCCCTTAACGGGCTAAATCACTATATAGGAAAATCGCTAATCAGGTTAAAGACTCAAGAGCAACCTTGAACCCTGAACCATTACATTTGGAGGTACACAATGTTAGAAAAAGATAAGATAACGGATGGTCTTACATTTGATGACCTGCTCCTTGTGCCGGCAAAGTCCAGTATTTTGCCGAATGAGGTCAATACGTCTGTGATGCTCACAGGCAACATATCTCTGAATATTCCGATTATCAGTGCGGCCATGGATACTGTCACAGAATCAGGAGTAGCCATATCAATGGCTCAGGAAGGAGGCTTGGGGATTATTCACAGAAACATGAGCATAGAGAACCAGGTGCTCGAAGTCGACAAAGTAAAGAAGTCTGAGAGCGGAATGGTTGTCGACCCCATAACGATAGAGCCGGAGCAGAAGGTCAGGGACGCCCTCCTGCTGATGAAAAAATACAAGATATCGGGTGTTCCGGTGGTAAAAAAGCGTAAACTTGTGGGAATTCTTACAAATCGAGACCTCCGGTTCGAAACAAACCTTGATCATACAATATCCTCCGTGATGACAAAAGAGAACCTGGTGACGGTTTCTTCGGATATTAACCTGGAGGATTCAAAGAAGATCCTGCATGAGCACAGGATAGAAAAACTTCTTGTTGTTGACGATAAATTCAATCTGAAGGGACTTATCACCATAAAGGATATCGAGAAGATAAAAAAATATCCCTACGCCTGCAAAGATTCACTCGGTAGACTGAGGGTCGGCGCGGCTGTAGGAATCCTCGGCAGAGAGGAAAGGGTGGATGCGCTGCTTAAAGCGGGAGTTGACGTTATAGTTATAGATACCTCGCATGGACACTCCAAGGGGGTTATTGACGCGGTCAGAAGTACAAAATCGAACTTTCCCGATTGTGAACTGATTGCGGGCAATGTGGCGACATACGAAGGAGCTGAAGCACTTATAAAGGCGGGCGTGGACGCCGTAAAAATAGGGGTGGGTCCCGGTTCTATCTGCACAACAAGAATTGTGGCTGGTGTCGGCGTGCCTCAGATAACAGCGATACTAAACTGTTTTAAGGCCTCTGAGAAGTATGGCATACCACTGATAGCCGACGGAGGCGTGAAATTTTCAGGCGATGTGGTCAAGGCCATTGGCGCCGGAGCGCATACCGTCATGATAGGAGGTTTATTCGCGGGCACGGAAGAAAGCCCCGGAGAGACTGTTCTTTATCAGGGGAGAAGTTACAAGGTATACAGAGGGATGGGGTCCCTCGAAGCAATGAAAGCGGGAAGCAAAGATCGTTACTACCTGGAAGAAGATGATATTGAAAGCAATATGAAGCTTGTCCCCGAGGGTATAGTGGGACGTGTCCCATTTCGCGGGACTCTCTCCGCGAGCATAGAACAACTGATAGGGGGGCTAAAGGCCGGAATGGGTTATATGGGATGCCGAACGATAGAAGAATTGAGGGAAAAAGCAAAATTTATAAAAATTACACCCGCAGGCCTCCGCGAGAGCCACGTCCATGACGTAATTATAACAAAAGAGGCCCCCAACTACCGGCTGGATTAAGTTGTAGTTACCAAAAGGGTTCAGGCTTAAGGCTTTCAAGTAACTTGTCATTCTCGGCCCAGAAACTGTGTCGTAATAGGGTAAAGTGTCATTCCGAATCCCGATTTATCGGGATGAGGAATCTTAACATGTGAAATTTATTAAGCATTAGGATTTCTCGCTTTGCTCGAAATGACAAAAAAAGGAATTGTGATGCAGTCTCTCCGCGGGAATGACCCCGATAAGGCGGAGCTACTAACTAACTTGTGTCGTTATCAAAGGTTTATATAATGAAATATTCCGATTTTGTTCATCTCCACGTGCACACCCAGTACAGTCTTCTCGATGGCGCGATACGTCTCGAGAACCTCTTCTCAAAGGCGAAAGAGTACAAGATGTCCTCCATTGCCATGACCGATCATGGCAACATGTTCGGGGCCATAGACTTTTACCAGAAAGCCTACAAGGCGGGTATAAAGCCCATTATAGGATGCGAACTTTATGTTGCTTCGGGAAGCCGGTTCGACAGGAGCGGAGGAACCCGCCACCTTGTTGTCCTCGCTAAGAATACGCGTGGATACAAGAACCTGATGAAACTTACATCAGCCGGATACCTTGAAGGATTCTACTATAAACCACGCGTAGACAAAGAGTTGCTGGCCCTTCACAGCGAGGGACTTATCTGCATGAGCGCGTGTCTCAACGGTGAGATACCCCATCTCCTGCTTGCCGGAGACAATGCTGCCGCAGAAAAAGCGGCCATGGAATACCGCGAGATATTCGGAGAGGGCAATTTCTACCTTGAGATCATGGAAAATGGACTCAAAGAGCAAAAGCAGGTTAACAAACAACTTGTCGAAATAGGCGCGAAGCTTTCTGTCCCAATGGTTGCGACCAATGATTGTCACTACCTGAATCGTAAAGACGCGCAGGCGCATGAGGTTCTCCTGTGCATACAGACCGGAACGACGATGGAAGACGAGAAAAGGATGCGCTTCAAGACGGATGAATTCTACCTGAAATCTCCCGATGAGATGAAGGAGCAATTCGATTATTGTCCGGAAGCTATCGCGAATACACTGGAAATCGCCGAAAAGTGTAATCTGACACTGGACTTGGGACATCTCTTTTTCCTTCCCAATTACGAGACCGAGAAAGGACTTTCTCAGGAAGAGTATCTTGCCCAGCTGGCCCGGGAAGGACTGGAGCGCCTGATGCCCACTATTGTGGGGGAGGGGGGTGACAGCGCCGATGATACAGGAAAGATATATAGAAAAAGGCTGGAGTCAGAACTTGAGATAATTAATTCAATGGAATTTCCGGGATATTTTCTTATTGTCTCTGATTTTGTAAACTATTCAAAGAAAATGAATATACCGGTAGGCCCGGGAAGAGGCTCTGCTGCTGGTAGTCTTGTAGCCTACGCACTCGGTATCACTAACGTAGACCCCATCCGATATGGTCTCTTTTTCGAAAGGTTTCTGAATCCCAGTAGAAGAAGCATGCCCGACATAGATATAGATTTCTGTATGGAGGGTAGAGATGAGATTATTCGGTATGTGACAGAAAAGTATGGGGTCGACCAGGTTTCACAGATTATCACATTCGGGAAAATGCAGGCAAAAGCGGTTGTAAGGGATGTCGGCAGGGCGCTCAGTATGCCCTACGGGGAAGTGGACACGATCGCAAAGATGATACCCAACACACCGGGAATCACGCTCAAACAGGCGATAAAGGATGAGCCGCGTCTCGCCGCGGAGCAAAGAAAAAATGAAAAAGTCAAAAGGCTTCTCGACCTGTCCCAGTCTCTTGAAGGCCTGAACCGCCACGCTTCCACACACGCGGCCGGAGTTGTCATCTCCGACATACCGCTTGTGGAGAGGGTTCCCCTGTACAAAAGCCCGAACAACGACGATATCGTGACGCAGTATTCAATGAATGATCTGCAGAGTGTCGGTCTTACAAAGTTTGATTTCCTGGGTCTCAGAACACTCACAGTTATCAGGGATGCCTCGAAATTTATCAGGGAGGGGAGGGGAAAGGAAGACTTTTCAATTGAAGCTGTTTCCCTTGACGACGAAGAGACATATGAACTGCTCACAAAAGGACAGACAGACGGTGTCTTTCAGCTTGAGAGCGCCGGTATGAAGGATTTGCTCGTCAGTATAAAGCCGGACTGTATTGAGGATATTATCGCTCTGATCTCCCTCTATCGGCCGGGGCCAATGACTATGATTCCCGATTTCATAGCACAAAAACAGGGTAAAAAGAAGATTGTTTACGAAGATCAGCGCCTTGAAGCTATACTGAAAGAGACTTACGGCATCACCATTTATCAGGAACAGGTAATGCAGATCGCCAGCGCGATCGGCGGTTACAGCATGGCGGACGCGGACAATCTGCGGAGGGCAATGAGTAAAAAGAAGGCCTCCGCGATGGAAAAGGAAAGCCCCAAGTTCCTTGCTGGCGCAAAGAAAAACAAGATTCCGGAGGCCAAAGCAAAAAAAATATGGGAACATATGGAAACATTTGCCGGTTATGGATTCAACAAATCCCACAGTACCGCCTACACAATGATCTCCTTCCAGACCGCGTATCTAAAGGCCCATTATCCAGTAGAATTTATGACGGCGCTGCTCACCAGCGAAAAAACCAACCGGGACAATATTATAAAATATATCAGCAGCTGCAGAGATATGGGGATCAACGTGTTGCCCCCGGACATAAATGAATCATTCACCGACTTCAGTGTTGCCGGGGATAATATCAGATTCGGCCTGTCCGCTGTAAAAAATGTAGGCAATGGCGCTGTTGATTCCATAATACTTGCCAGGATATCAGGTGGAGGATTCACTTCGTTCCATGATTTTTGTGACAGGGTAGATATGCACAAGATAAATAAGAAGGTCATAGAAAGTCTGATCAAATGCGGCGCGTTCGATTCCTTGGAGAAAAACAGATGCCGTTTGATGGAAGGTTATGAAGATATCGCACTCGCCGCACAGAAGAAAAACAAGGATCGCCTGAGTGGCCAGATCAGCCTCTTTGATCAATCCGGGGTTGAGGACACAACACAGCCTCATCTTCCCGATGTTCCGGAATGGGACCACGATGTTCTGCTGTCTTATGAAAAGGAGATGCTGGGCTTTTATATAACTGGTCATCCTCTCCTGAAATACGCAGATAGCCTTAATACTATCGTGGATAGTAATTCTCTGACATTGTCCGGAAAACAGGATGGCAGCTCCGTGGCGATCGCGGGGGTTATGAGCAATGTAAAGGAGACTACAACAAAGAGAAAAGATACGATGGCCTATGTAACCATTGAAGACCTGAAGGGTTTTATCACAGTTGTTGTCTTCGCGGAGCTATACAAGGATACCATGTTCATAATAAACAGCGAAGAACCGCTTTATATAAAAGGACGGCTTGATATTGGCGATGAGGGGGAGGGGGCAAAAATCGTGGCCTCTGAAATCACCACTGTTGAGGAGGCGATGAAAACACCTTTTTCCTCTGTGCATTTTACAATAGATACTCAAAAAACGGACAAAGAGACATTGGAAACGCTTAAAGCAATACTCGATAGACAAAAGGGCAACTACCCGGGATATATACATTTACAATCATTAAATAATGCAGAAACCATTATCTCGCTTGGTGAAGGCTCAAGGGTTAAGATCTCAGAAGACATCAAAAAAGAGGCCGATAATCTCCTGGGCCCGGGTGCGACGCGGTTCATATAGGTATACGGACGAAAATGGAATACTACGAGCGAACCTATAGAAACAGGATTTCGAAAGGGGACCTTGTATCATTTCAGGTAAAGATACAGGAAACAGACCTCTATATAGGCACGGACACTGATTGTGAAGACGCGGCAATCCAGTCCGTGCGCAGGCATCGAGAATTCATAGAAGAATACATCAGACACAATTCCCAATTCATAAATTCCATGACGCCGGTTGAAGCGAATGAATTCGCGCCGGCTATAATAAGAGAAATGACAGAGGCATCCAGCCGCTGTGGTGTCGGCCCTATGGCCTCCGTCGCGGGGGCGATCGCCCGGAATGTCGGTCTGGACCTTATGAAGCATTCAGACAATGTCATAATAGAAAACGGGGGGGATATATTCCTGAAACTCATGAATAAGGACGCCACTGTCGGAATCTTCGCCGGAAATTCTCCTCTCAGTTATAAGGTTTCTGTAAGAATAAAGTGCGGGGGAGCCCCTGCCGGTGTTTGCACCTCTTCAGGAACAGTCGGACACTCACTGAGCTTCGGCAGGGCGGACGCGGTATGTGTCACATCAGAATCGGCGACCCTGGCCGATGCCGCGGCAACCGCTATCTGCAATCGTGTAAAGAGGGCAGGGGACATAGAAAAAGCACTCGACTTCGGGCTACGCATAGAAGGGGTCATGGGTGTTGTAGTCATTATGGGTGATAAACTGGGAATACGGGGAGACATTGAACTGGCGTAAGGCTTTTGTTGGGTTTCGTACCTCAACCCAACCTACATTATCACCCCCTCATTCCCACGTTCCAATTAAGAAAGGTTTTTCGTAAGACCCTCATGAGGCATCCGTTTAAAATTGATGCTATGGTTGTCATGCCCGATCATCTGCATTGTATCTGGACGCTACCGCAGGGTGATTCTGATTTTTCCATGCGATGGCGCTTGATCAAGAGTTATTTCCAGTAATTTCAGTAGAAAATGTCAAAAACCGGTAGGTTGGGTTGAGCAAAGTGAAACCCAACAAAATGTTTCATCCAGATTGAAAAAGAAGGAACAAAACGTTTGGCAGCGTCGTTTTTGGGAACACCTGATTCGTGATGAACAAGATTTTATTCGACATGTCGAGTACATTCACTATAATCTGGTAAGACACGGATATGTGAATGACCCAAAGGATTGGGAATATTCAAGTTTTCACCGGTATGTGCGTGACGGAGTGTATGACCAAAAATGGGGAGCGGGGATCAAAATGGAGTTTGAAACAATGGTTGGTAACGAGTAATTTTCTGTTCTGTTGGGTTTCGTTCCTCAACCCAACCTACATTATACTGTAACCGTGTAAGAAGGACAGGGGACAACCGGGTATTTTATCAATGTCAGGCTTTCGTATTAGATCTTGTTGGGTTTCGCAAGCTCAACCCAACCTACAGTATGCCGTCTGCAATCGCGTAAAGGGAAAGGAGTTTCTGGCATGACAAAAACAAGAAAAATAGGTCTGGCGCTTGGCAGCGGCTCGGCTCGCGGGTGGTCTCACATCGGCGTGATACAGGGTCTGCGGGAGGAAGGGATCCCCATAGACATTGTGTGCGGAACATCGATAGGGTCGGTTGTCGGCGGAGCGCTGGCCGCCGGCACGCTGGATCAGTTGGATGAATGGGTGCGAGATCTCTCCTGGTCTGATGTTATCGGATTTATGGATATAATGTTCCCCCGGTCCGGTTTTATTGAGGGAGAAAAGATCATAAATTTCTTCAGAAAAAACTTTGCGGATCCAGACATCGAAAATCTTTCCATGCCTTTCGCCGCGGTCGCGACAGACCTGATGTCGGGACGTGAAATATGGCTCAAGAAAGGATCTTTGATGAATGCCGTGCGCGCGAGCATATCAATGCCGGGCATATTCGCGCCTTTTAAGCAGGGGGGGCAGTGGCTTGTGGACGGAGGTCTGGTAAATCCGGTGCCCGTATCATTGTGCAGGGCCATGGGCGCTGATATTGTCATAGCGGTTAATCTAAATTCCGGTCTTATTGGAAAACGCAAAGCCCGGAAAAACTCACGACAAAAACCTGTACCTGAAAAGAAAGAGACAACGGGAAAGTTGCGTGAACAGTTGACATCCTACTTGAACAGCACAATAGAGAAGGGCAAGTCTTTCATTCCGGCGGGGTTTGTATCGGCTAACGCGGATCGTAACCCTTCGATTTTCGAGGTAATGGCAACATCCACAGACATAATGCAGGATCGTATAACGCGTCAGAGACTCGCTGGAGATCCTCCAGATCTGCTGATATCCCCCAGGCTGGCTCATATAGGTCTCCTCGAATTCAACCGGGCGGACGAGACTATACAGGAAGGGTGGCACGCGCTGGAACTTATGCTCCCGCTGTTAAGGGATATGGCATGGTGAGGAATAGAAGAAAAGTAACTGCTCGGAGTCACCGTTCACGGTTAAAAAGCTGTTAGCGGTCAAGACCAACAGAATCATGGATATCTCTCATTATCTGTTTCGAAAGAGAGTACATGGCACTGCTCATACCCCGGGTCAGTCCCTCAGGTGTCCGGCTTTCGAGTGTTTCGGAGATTTTATAGTTTTTCTGAAATATCACGCGGTTTGTCGCATTCTCAGCCTCCATATCCAGAAGCGTGATATTCAGTTTAAGAAGAGCTTTCCCCGGATTCTGTTCATACAACCCGATAAATTCTTCGACATGGCCTTCCATCAGAAACCTTGCATTTTCGTAATTGTGACAGGAAAATACCGCGTGGAACAGACCTGAGGCCCTGAGGTCACGCAGGAGACAATCGGTTACCATATCTCCGGGATTTATTCTCCATCGGTGGTAATTGTATTCTTCACGTTTGAATGGGGCCGGTTTATAGAACATTGAACGGCAGTTCAGATTCCTGGACATGGAAAATCTTTCTATCTTTATCGACTCATCCATATGGGAAAGGTTATTATATACAGGGGGAGTGTACTCAATGATATACTGTTCTGTCATGGGAGTGGGGTCTCCTCCGCCAATACACCCGGACAGCACAAAAATAAAGGAAGCCGCAATTATGATCACAAAAAGGCGTTTCATATCTTTTATCCCTTTTCTTTCTGGTGAATTCGTTCTTATCGCCCTCACCCCAGCCCTCTCCCTTCCCCGACTGCATCGGGATCTTCGACAAGGGAGAGGGAGTTTTTTGATTTTTTACGAGTCCATCAAAACTAATAATTGAAATGTCATTCTGTCTTCTTCGGAGGCAGCGGTTTACTGTTTATCAGGTCTGATGGCCGCATGCTTAGTCTCTCCATAAGTTTCTCCAGTGTTTCTGACACGCGACGGAGATTTTCGCTGGTATCCTGGATCTCCATTGCCGTTAACCGGAATTGTTTCCCCATATTTTCTATAAGCTTATCAGTTTTTCCGGCAGTTTCCGCAAGGTTCAGAGAATCCATATCACTCCTTATTTCGGCTATGACCTGTCTGGCCTCGACAAATGTCATCCTTGCTTCCTCCAGGAAATTTGAAGCTCCGTCTTCCGCGCACAGATCCTCAAATTTTGACGAAATAGTGTCGAGATTGCCGGCCGTGGATTCAAGGGTGGTGATGATGCTGTCTATTCTCTTGTCAGCTAGAAGATTTCCGGTTGCGTCGATAACAAATTTCAACTGATCGGATATAGCCACGAAATCAATCAGTTTTATCTTTTCAATAATGCCATCAATTCCCGTAAGAAGCGCCTTCATCTCGGAAGGACGCGAGGGAATTACAGGATATCCGGCGGGAAAATCTATATCGATAAAAGAATCTGAGGGTTTTCTGCGATCCATCTCTACGATAACCAGACCGGTTATGCCGACGGCTTTCAGCTGGGTTATGACATCCTGCTCCAAGTCTCCCTTAAGGTCTATTTTCATCACCACTTCAACGAGTTTATTATCGGGGGCAACCCTGATATCTTCTACTATACCGACATCAACACCCCTGTATCTGACAGCGGAATTCATCTTAAGCCCTTGCACGGATTCATTGAAGTAGGAGACGTAGTGAGCGCCTCCACTGAAATATTTAGACGCGCTCACCCATACAATGGCGCCGGCGCCTATCAGGATTCCGACGGTCACAAAAAGTCCTATCATAAGTTTTGATGTTTTTCTATGCACATTACACCTCTCAATCGGCTTCAGCTTGTTCATGTCCGGCAGAATGCCGGGTAATCCCGCCTCCTAAAAATGCCGTAACTCTCGGATCTTTTGAATTTTTTCTCAATTCACGGGGATCGCCCTCCGCGATTATTCCCTTTGCGTCCTTGTCTAACATAATCACCCTGTGCGCTATATTGAAAATGGATTCCAGTTGATGAGTTATGATTATCATGGTTGTTCCCATACCGGTGTTTATATTTTTTACCAGCATATCAAACTCTTCGGATGTGATGGGGTCCAGACCGGCCGAAGGCTCATCAAGAAAAAGTACCATGGGGTCCATGACCATCGCCCTTGCGATACCGGCACGCTTTTTCATCCCACCGGATAATTCGGAGGGCAGAAGATTTTCGCAGCCGGCAAGCCTCACCATGCCGAGTTTTGTCTTGATTATCATATCAATAACAGGGGAGGGGAGAGTTGTATATTCCTTGAGGACAAGCGCCATATTATCGTACAGGGTCATGGAACCGAAGAGGGCGCTTGACTGAAAGAGTACGCCGGTTTCCTTTCTGAGGGTTTTAAGCTTATCTTCATCTTCTGTTGCCGGGTCGATTCCACTCACCAGGATTTTGCCGCCTGATGGTTTCAAAAGGCCTGTCATGCATTTGAAGATGGTTGTCTTTCCGCACCCGTTTCCTCCCACTATGGCAAAGATTTCCCCTTTGAAGATATCAAAACTTACGCCTTCAAAAACGATATTTTCGCCGTAACGTGCCGTAAGATTTTTTACAGTGACAACAGGTGTCATTCCGGGTTTATCCTCATCTGATGTAATGTATAACAATGGCAAAAATGGAATCCGCTACTATGATCAGGAATATTGACGAGACTACAGCAGAAGTAGCTGATATTCCAACAGCTTCCGCGCCTTCACCTGTTTCAAATCCCCTCTGGCAACTGATGCCGCTGATAAGTACCGCAAACACCAGCGCCTTTACAATGCCGGAGATTATATCAAAAGTGGCTATACTTTTGATTGTCTGCTGTATGTAGGTATACGGTGTCAGGTCCAGTCCGGTTACCCCTACAACAAGCCCTCCCAGAACACCGAACAGATCGGCGTATAATGTAAGGAGCGGCACCGCTACCATAGCGGCAATAACCTTCGGCACGGCTATAAATCTTACGGGATCAAATCCCATGACGACAAGGGCATCGATCTCCTCATTTACCTTCATGGTTCCTATCTCCGCCGCGAAAGCGGATCCGGACCGTCCGGCGACGAGTATCGCGGTCATAATGGGGCCAAGTTCTCTGACCACCGCGATGGCCAGGAAGGAGGCCACATATATGTTTGCGCCGAATTGTTTCAACTGCAGAGAGGACATGAAGGCTATAATAAGGCCTATAAGAAAGCTTATAAGCCCCAGGATGGGAAGTCCATCGACGCCGGCCCGCTTTATATAGAGAAGGGAATCGCCCCATCTTATGGAAAGGGGATGGAGAATGGAGTAAAGCATCGCGCTCAGAAGTTCTCCGACAAAGATCATTACCCTGTTGAAATCGTTATAGATATCCAGAAATACATTTGTCATCCTATCGAGTGTTCCGGGGTTCGGTTCATGATCCAGATAATTCTCCGCAAGCGCCTTACGATTGAGAAGACCCATCATATTTTTCATCCTCGGGGTCATATTAACAATTTTGAGGGGGATTGATCTCGTGGTCGCGTCATCTTCCGTTTTTGCGAGGGCCATGGCGCCCGCGCTGTCCAGAGTATCAATACCCGAAAGATCAATCGTAAGTTGTGAAGGGGTGTAATCATCAAGAACGGATTTGATCTCGGCCATCGGGCGATCTATATTTTCTGTTACAAGATCACCGGACAGATGCAATGTGACGCTTTGCCTTTTTTCACCTTCAACCCGTATCGTATAGTTCTGATCCGGATGCTTCATAGAAAACCCACCCGATGGTAACAGTTTACGGTTTATCCCGACAAGTCGGGATAAACCGTTGAAAGAGAGGGCACCAAATCCCACTTTTTACGAATGCACCGATATTAAGTGCTTTTACATTATCATATTTGAAACCTGTGTGCCAGAAGCGAATCTCAGGTAAAGTTTACATAACATATCTTATCAGACGTTTACAATTAAGGAAAAATCGGTATTCTCCAATTCTGATTTGTATCCCATTTGTACCCCCCCCCACCACCCATCAATCAAGGAGGAAATGCGTTAATCGGAGACTGAATCAAAAGAATAAAGCTATACGTACTGGTTGTCGGGAACGGTTATCGATTCACGGTTGAAAAAAAATTGCAGGTATATCTCAGAGATATTAGAGACCTTCTTCAGAAAGTTGTTTGACGATCTCACGCTGTTTCTTTGTGAGTTTTTTGGGAATATCAACAGTAATTCTGACGTACTGGCTTCCCTTTCCAGTCTTTTTGAAATGCGGGACACCAAACCCTTTCATTCTTATTCTGGTGTTATTCTGGGTATTTGCCGGTACTTTGATTCTTTTTGTTTCTCCTTCAAGCGTTTTGACATCTATGGTAGTTCCCAATACTGCCTGAGAAAAGGTAATCACTTTCTGGATATATATGTCATCCCCGTCCCTTGTGAAAACAGGATGAGGGGTAACAGTGATGTTTATAAACAGATCTCCGGCCGGGCCGCCGTTAAGACCAGGGAGGCCTTTTCCGGCAAGTCTGAGCTTTTTGCCGGTATCAATGCCCTTGGGGATTTTCATGGTTATTTCATTCAATCCACCATCCTCTGTTTGAAAAGATATCCTTTTTTCCGCGCCGGAATATGTCTCCTCGAGGCTTATGGAAAGATTGTATTCGAGATCTCTCCCTTTCCTGGGAACTTGCCGGTTATACTGTTGCTGATTTCCAAAAAGTTGGGAGAAGATGTCCTCGTTCATGTGTGATGATCGTCTTTGTCCCCTGAAACCGCCAAGCCCTTTCAGTATCTCGTTCAGGTCGAACCCTCTGAATATGTCTTCTTGGGAAAAACTGCGGCTGAATGCCTCTTGTGATCCAAAACTGTCGTATTGTTTGCGCTTCTCAGGGTTACTAAGGACGGCGTATGCCTCGCTTATCTTCTTGAAATTTTTCTCGGCCCCTTTATTCCCTGGATTTTTGTCGGGGTGATATTTGAGCGCAAGTTTCCTGTAGGCCTTTTTTATAACATCGCCGGATGCGTTCTTATTTATTCCAAGTGTTTTGTAATAATCTTCCGCCATAACGTTTCTAATCTATTAACCATGTATTATTTGTCAAGATTTTCTTTTCTGTCATACCACCAGTAATCATTCCAGCTTACCGGGTCATAATACCTTACACTCTTTCCTGTTTTTACAAGAGGGGCATAATCCATTTCATTGCCTTCGTGGATAAGCCTGTCCGCCGTCATGACTATGCCCACAAAAAATCCGTGCTTTTTTATCACCTTACGGCTGTATGAAGCACATGTGGGATACATGGGGCACCTGTCACCATCCACCCTTGATATATATTCTGAGAAGAAATTAAGAGCACCCATAACTACACGGGATGACGGGGAAATATCTTTTTGACACGCACTCGAATCCGCCATGGCGTGTGAAGGAGTTGTCGATACAGGCCGGCTATCGAATCCCCACGGCGTGAAGGAATCGTCGGCTCCGAATCCAACGGATGTTCCCATAATGAGCCACACAAGAACCATGGCGAGATTTAGTTTGTATTTTAACATGTTATAATTAGAACTTCAAGCTCAGTATAAGATAATCGCATGCGTTGTCATGGTCATGCAGATATGAAAGGTTGGTCCTGTCCCTGAGTCCCTGTAGAAAGTCTTTTTTGGTTCTTTTGTTAAATTTGTGAGCGCTGCTGACGGCGCTGTATATATTACCGGTGTACCATCCCAGCTCAAAAAAGGTGACAATGCCGCCGGTGACATACTTTTCATCGTCAAACAGTTCGATTGCGCTCCAGATAAAGGCGCCGTTCAGGAGAAAAGCGACAAGGGCATCTCTTCGTCTCTGTGTGTACAGGTGACCGGCGCCGGGAACAATCGCGGCCAGTGTTCCGGCAACAGCGGGGGATTTATGGGGAATATTGCCGATATTCTCAAGGCCTGCCGAGAAAACGCCCGCGGAGTCGTAGAGCCTGCTTTCGTTCGGGATACGCGAAAACATCTCCCCTGCCCTTTCCCATCTCTCCATATCCACGAGAACGAGGGCGCTCTGATAGATTGCTCTCGCCTTGTACTCACCAGTTTCAGTTTCTATGATATGTCCGAAGGTGACAAGTGCTTCATCGTGCAATGAGAGATTCTTTTCACTCATGCCCTTGAGATACATTGCCTCTCCGGCCATCCGGCTGCCAGGGAAATTGACGAGAAACGTGTCAAACGCTTCTATCGCGCTCTGCCACTTCTTTGCTCTGAAATAACTGACTCCTGTCTTGAAATATGCCTTCTCACACAACGTCGTCGCATCTGGGCATAGAAATATCAATCGCTTATATTCGCCTATCGCCCTGTAGAAATCAGCCTGTTCAAAAAGGCTCTCCGCAAATTCGAGCTGCTTTTCACAGTCGCGCAGGTTATCTCCCCGGACATAGCAGGGAAACAATAGAACGAACGCGAAAAAGAAAAGGAACAATCCTCCGGCAATCTTTCGCATCTTCGCCTATACTCCCCTCCCCAGACTGAAAGCGTTTATATTTCCCTCCAGTATTTTCGAGGGGAAGCTCTCTTTCAGAACATCTTCCCATATGTCTACTTCTATATCCAGACAGGAAGACAACACCCCCAGGATAACGGTGTTGGCCATCCTTTTGTCTCCCGACCGGAGGGCCATAGCAGTTGCATCCACAACCTTTACATCTTTAAAGTGATTCTTTATGAAATCTATTGCATCACCGGGATATAGCGCTTCTCCGAGATTTACCGATGGAGGATATATCTCTTCATTATTTATGATTACTTTACCATCGGGTTTCAGGTATTCAAGATATCTCAGGGTCTCCAACTTCTCAAAAGAAACCAGGATACTGACGTCTCCCTTCCCTGCAAGAGGGGAATAGACCTTAGGGCCGAATCTTACATGACTGCTTACGCTCCCCCCCCTCTGGGCCATCCCATGCACTTCACTTTTTTTTACATCAAAACCCGCGTTAATCATGACGGCGGAAAGTATGTCGCTCGCCATTATTGTTCCCTGTCCGCCAACGCCAACCAGCAATACGCTCCTCACAGATTCATTCATCTTCCACGACCTCCTCTATGGCTCCGGCGCTGCATAACTGCTGACACAGGGTGCACCCATTACAGAGAGAAGAATCTATGAAGGCTATTCCTTCCTGTTTCTTTGTCTTCTTCTCTATTTTTATGTCCATATCCTCAAACCTTTTCCATGAGATCGGAGGACATCCCAGTCCAAGGCACGCCTTGCAGCCGGTACACTTATCCGGATTAACCCTTAAGGGTGTTTTGCCCGGTAGTTTTTGTTTCACTGCAAGCAGGGCGCACGGCGCACTTGATATAACCAGCGAAGGTCCTTCCGTTGACAGCTCCTCCTTTATTACGCTTCTCGTGTTCTTCATATCAAATGGGTCAACCACCCTGACGTTATCCATGCCAAGTGCCTCTGCTAATTTGACAAAATCGAGCGCTTTGGTTTCTTTGCCATGGAGGGTAAAACCGGTTGCGGGATTTTCCTGCATCCCGGTCATGGCGGTTGTCCTGTTGTCGCATATGATAATAACCGAATTACTCTTGTTATAGGCCATGTTCAGCAGAGGTGTGATGCCGGAGTGGATAAAGGTGGAATCACCAATTACTCCCACCACCTTTTCCTTTCCTCCAATGACCTTGTCCATTCCATGAGCCATTCCCACGCTGGCCCCCATGCAGATTGTAGAGTGCATGCCTTCAAGGGGTTTCATGAAGGCGAGAGTATAGCACCCTATATCACCTGCCACAAATACCTTTAATTTTCCCAGGACATAGAATAGTCCCCTGTGCGGGCAACCGGGACAGAGATTCGGGGGCCTCTGCGGCAGCGATAGATCCGGAAGGTTGACAACTGCCGCTTCGTTGCCCGTAATGGCTGTTTCCACTACACCGGGATCAAATTCCCCTGTATAGGGAAAGACTTCTCTGCCGATGACATCGATACCCATTGCTTTTATCTGTTCTTCGATAAATGGGTCAAGTTCTTCAACAACGTATAACCTCTCCACTTTTGAGGCAAATTCCCTGATCAGATCGTGAGGAAGAGGATGAACCATGCCAAGCTTAAGATAGGAATACCCGGGAAACACGTCTTTAGTGTAGTTGTAAGGCATCCCCGCTGTTATGATTCCTATCTTTGTATCATTTATCTCCATTCTGTTTTCGGGAAAGGTCTCCGCGAACTTCGAAAGCCTTTCCATTTTCTTTTCTACGACTATCCTTCGTTGTCTTGCCATGGCGGGAACCATCACATACTTTGACGGATTATACCGGACACCCCTGTTTTCTTCATGGATTTCCCGGTCTTCCAGTGTAACAATAGATTTGGAATGTGAAATCCTTGTGGTACTTCTGAGAAAGACGGGCGTATCAAATTCTTCACTCATCCTGAAGGCGATCTTTATGAATTCCTTTGCTTCAGCACTGTCCGCGGGTTCCAGCATCGGAATCTTAGCGGCTTTTGCATAGTTTCTGCTGTCCTGTTCATTCTGAGAACTGTGCAGGGAGGGATCGTCCGCGCTGACAATAACCAGTCCCCCCTCCGTGCCGGTGTAGCTCAAGGTAAAGAGAGGATCGGCGGCAACATTAACCCCCACCTGTTTCATTACAACAAGAGCCCGTGCTCCACCCAGCGCCGCCCCTATCCCAACCTCAAGGGCCACCTTCTCATTCGGAGTCCACTCGGCGTAAACACCGTCATACCTGGAAAACTCCTCCAGTATTTCGGTGCTCGGGGTTCCCGGATAGGCGGAAGCAAAGGTAATACCATGCTCATATGCCCCCCTCGCTATCGCCTCATTTCCTGACATCAATTGTTTCATATTGTTGTGTAACCTTTCTAATTAACTAAGAGCAGATATTCTGCTTTTCACCAGCATCTTCATGAGCGGGTCACTCGCCTTTTCCTCAGCCTTACGGTAAAAATCCAAAGCCTCTTTCGGTTTGCTCATCTTTTCATATATCCTTGCCATATTGGCGTAATTTATAGATTCGAATCGCGTTCCTTTTATGCTTTTGTCGGAGTTTTCAAATGATTTCAATGCATTATCATAATCCTTATTCTTTTCGTAGCAGTAACCCAGCCCATAGTAGGCAAGAGCGGTAAGGATATTGTTTTTCCCGGATTCTTTCAGGAATGTTTTATAGGCCTCAATGGATTTTTCTGTTTCGCCGATGTTAAAATAAATGTTTCCCATATTATAGAAAGAAAGCGTGGCCGCGCGGCTGTCAGGATATTTTTTTACCAGATCCGTGTATATCTCCACGGCGTTCAGATACGCGTTCTTCATATCACCGGAGTTGCCGGGCAGAGAATATGAGTTATACGCCGATGAATACATCTGTTCGGCCCTGTCCTCATAGTTCAAATGATAAAAATACCATCCCCCTAACAAAATAATGATAGTAAGCGCCACCGCCCCGGCTGTGTAAAATTTGCTCCTGTGCTCGGATATGTATTGCATGGCCTTCCATCCAATAGTATGGAACTCATCCGGTTGTTTCAGTTCTTTCTTCGTTAAATTATCCACCATTAAAGATCTCCTTTTATTCTTTCGTTTACCTTATTCGTTACATAACGCGGCGCTCTTACTATCTTTCCCTCATTGTTTGTAAAGGGATGAAGCGTAAATCCTTCGGCAAGAACCCTCTCTTTTTTTTCATCGTGTATGACATAATCAAACCTTACACTGGCCCGCCTGATAGTGGTTATTTCTGTCTCGATTACTACTATCTCATCGTATCTTGCAGGCGAAAAATAGTGGCAGCCCATTTCTATCACCGGTAGATTATATCCCTTTGCTTCAAGCTCCGAATAAACAACGCCGAGCTCGCGCATGAGTTCCACACGGCCTATCTCGAACCACTTCATGTAGTTGGCGTGATAAACTATGCCCATCGCGTCTGTATCGGCATATATCACTCTTATTCTAAACTCGCCCTTTTTCTTCAATAAATTTTCTCCAGTTTCCCATAAAGTAATCCATTAACAAATAACCGGGAGAAGCTATAATGCCTGCATTTTTAGCTGACATTTCGTTGAAAGCGGCACCTGTCACAACATTCTCTCCATCAATAGAAGACAGCACAGCAAAGGGACTCGGATCCGACACATGTGTCTTCAGGCTTATCGGTGTCGGGTGGTCGCTCAGCGCAATAATCCTGAAGTCCCCTAAGGTGTTTATTCCGGACAGCACCGTTCCCACCACCTTTTCATCAAAATCCTCTATGGCTTTAATTTTTCCCTTTATGTCACCCTCATGTCCCATTTCATCGGGTGCCTCTACATGGATAAATACAAAATCACCGTCCCTGAGATACTCAAGAGCCTCCTGAGCCTTTCCCCTGTAGTTTGTATCTGTATAGCCGGTGGCACCATCAACATGAAGAATCTCAAGGCCCGCGTAGATTCCAATCCCCTTCAGGAGATCAACAGCCGATATCATACCACCTTTTATGTCATATCTGGTGGTTATGGGGTCAAGTTCGGGCGCCCTCCCCTCTCCCCACAACCAGATTGAATCGGCGGTTTTTTTGCCCTTCGACGCGCGCGCGAGGTTCACTGGATGATCTTTTAATATGTTGCGCGACCGCTCCATAAGACTGCTGATTTCCCCCGAACCCCTCCCTTTTGGAAGCCAGCCGGCAATCGGCCCTCCAATAATATCGTGAGGGGGCGTTGTCTCCAGCGAGACAGGACCGTCTTTGTAAACCATCAGGTGCCTATATCCGACGCCGGGATGAAAATCAATGACCGGCGAAGCGAGTTCTTTGTTGAGACTGTCTATAATCAAAGATGCTTCATCGGAGGTTATATGGCCGGAGGTGAAGTCTTCCATCATGGTTTCACCCCCTGCTGAACCGAAGGTTACAAGATTACAGCGAAAAGCCACATCATCGGACCCCAGATTCACGCCCATGTTAGCCGCTTCCAGGGGCGCGCGTCCGGTATGGCACTCTTTTGGATCATATCCCAGTACGGACAGGTTCGCCACATCACTTCCGGGTGTAAATCCGGCGGGAATAGTATCGATCAGTCCTACAGTACCTCTCGCGGCCATTATGTCCATATTGGGTGTATCAGCGAATTCAAGGGGGCTTTTCCCTCCCAGCCCGGGAATAGGATAGTCCGCCATTCCATCACCCAGCAAAACGATATATTTCATCTCAGCGCGTCATCCTCGATCCTGATTAATGTTGTTTTTCCGAATACAATATCAAGCTTGTCTATTTCTTCCAGCGCCATTTGAACATCTTTTTCCCTTGCCTTATACGTTGTGATGACAAGCGGCACCGCGTCCCTGTCAAGTTTTATTTCCTTCTGGATAACGGAGGATATGCCTATGTTGTAGGATCCCAGAATCCCCGATATCGCGGAGAGTACCCCCGGGCGGTCAACTGCTGAAAATCGGAAATAATAGTTTGTTGAGACATCATCCATCTCGAGCAGGTTTATGTCTTCGATCCGATCTTTTTTATAGGAACGAAGCGGAACCCTTCTCCATATTCCCGCCATAATATCCCTCGAGATATCTATCATGTCCCCCACTACCGCGCTCGCTGTCGGCATCATACCGGCTCCCTGGCCATACAGGAATACAGAATCAGAGGCATCGCCTATCAGATGAAATGCATTGAAATTTCCGTTAACACTGGCCAGTATGTGGTCAAAGGGTATCATGGTCGGATGTATCCGCGCCTCTATGGTATCTCCCCTCCTGATCGCGATGGCGAGAAGTTTGATGGTGTACCCAAGTTCCCCTGCGAATTCTATGTCCTGCCAGCTTATCTCTGATATTCCCTCTCTGTAGATATCATCCAACACCACGCGTTTGCCGTAAGACAGGGACAGGATTATCGCCAGCTTATGCGCGGTATCTACAGCTTCAATGTCGAATGTTGGATCTGCCTCGGCAAATCCGAGATCCTGCGCGTCTTTCAGCGCCGAGGCGAAGTCCTTGCCGTCTTTAGTCATTCTCGTTAGTATGTAATTGCATGTCCCATTCATGATGCCGAAGACAGACTCAATATTATTACCCGCAAGGCTTTCCTTCAATGTCTTTATGATAGGAATCGTTCCCCCTACGCTTGCCTCAAAGCCAATATTAACCTTTTCGTCATCGGCGGCATCGAATATCTCGTTCCCATAAGTGGCAATGAGTGCTTTGTTCGCGGTAACCACATGTTTCCCGCCATGTATCGCTTCCAGTACGAACGTTTTAGCGTGGGTGTAACCTCCCACCAGTTCCACAACGATGGAGATCTCCGGGTCTGTCAGGATATCATTCACGTCCGTTGTGAGTATCTCTCTTTCAACCGTTACCGGTCTCGTGGTTTCAATATCGACATCCGCTATTTTTTTGATAACAAATCTCGCGCCCAGACGTTTCCGGATCAATTCCTCGTTTTCCCGCAGCAGCTTGATAACACCTGTGCCGATAGTTCCGAAACCGATCAAACCTACAAATATATCTTCCACAACTCCTCCAGCCAAAAGTAATATTGATGCACCCGTAAAAAGTCAAAAATACTCCCTCTCCCTTGTCGAAGATCCCGATGCAGTCGGGGAAGGGAGAGGGATGGGGTGAGGGTGAATAAAACGTTTTTTTACTTACATTTCCCCTCCCCTTAATCCCCTCCCACCAAGGGAGGGGAAATTCAACTTTTTGTGGTTCCGTCAAGATTTGATAGCAGACTGCTATAACAGTTAGATAAAAGTTTCAAGGTTAAAGTTCCGGCCCTACCCCGTTTTCGCGATTTCCAGCCGGGTTTCCCACCTTTTCATAAGCACTTCTCTTAATGCTGTGTGTTCGGGCTTTTCAAGGTCGGGGTCTTTATCAACCAGCAAAAACGCCTCCCTCCTCGCCTCGTTCAACGTATTGGCGTCTCTTAATATGCTCCCGATCCTGAAATCGGGGAGCCCTGACTGTTTCGTTCCCATGAACTCGCCGGGACCGCGGATCAGGAGGTCCTCCTCGGCAATCTTGAACCCGTCATTTGTCTGCTCCATCACACGCAATCTTTTCCTCGCGTCCATACTGCCCTTGTGCTGCGCGATCAGCGCGCAGTAAGACTCCAGACCGCTTCTTCCAACCCTTCCCCTTAACTGGTGCAGCTGAGAAAGACCGAATCTCTCCGCGTGCTCCACAACCATCAGTGAAGCCGTGGGAATATCTATCCCAACCTCTATCACAGTGGTGGCGACAAGTATATCCAGAGCGCCATTCTGGAAATCGGCCATCACCGCTTCCTTTTCGGACCCCTTCATTCTTCCATGGATCAACCCTACGCGAAGATCCGGGAAAATATCCTCTCTGAGGTGCGCGGCCATACCGGTAGCGTCTTTCAGGTCAAGTGCCTCCGATTCCTCAACCAGTGGATATACTATGAAGGCCTGATTGCCCTTGCCCGTCTCCCTGCGTATTATATCGTATACCTTGTCGCGACCCTTTTCATAGAAAACCTTTGTCTTTATGGGTTTCTTCCCGGGTGGCATCTCGTCAATCACAGATATATCCAGATCACCATACACGGTCATGGCGAGGGTCCGTGGAATCGGAGTGGCAGTCATGACGAGAACATCCGGATTTATCCCCTTCCCCCGGAGAGCAGCCCTCTGTATAACACCGAAGCGATGCTGCTCGTCCACAACGACAAACCCGAGGTTCTTGAAATCAACCCCTTCCTGTATTATCGCGTGCGTTCCTACAACGATACCTGTATCGCCTGATTCGATCCCCTTGATGACTCTCTTACGTTCAGCCGCCTTCATGCTTCCGGTAAGGATAGCCGCTTTTATTCCAAGCCTGTCCGCCCATTCCCTGATATTATTGAAATGCTGCTCCGCCAGTATCTCGGTTGGCGCCATGATGGCTGCCTGGTAACCCGACTCACACGCGGCAACCATCGCCGCCATTGAAACAACCGTTTTACCACTCCCGACATCTCCCTGGAGAAGCCTGTTCATCGGGAAGGCCCTTGACATATCCGCTTCTATCTCGCCTATGACCCTCTTTTGAGCCCCTGTAAGCTCAAACGGAAGAATATCGTAGAACTTTTTCACCAGGGCGCCGCCCGTAGCGAAAGAAATTCCCGGTTCAAAGATATGACCCTTTCTCTTGAGCGCCATTCCAAGTTCAAAGAAGAAAAGTTCATCAAACACAAGTCTCCTGCGTGCCGGTGATCTGAGGTCATTTAGCGCCTCGATATCCTGATCGTTGTCGGGGAAATGTACATTTCTTATGGCATAATCTATATCAACAAGGTTGTTTCTCCTGCATACTTCGTCCGGGAGAGGACTGGAGATACAGGAGGAATAATCATTGACAACCCTCATCATTATCTTTCTTATATATTTCTGATGGAGTCCCTCCGTTTCGGAATAGACGGGCACAATTCTCTTGAAATGCAACAGTTCATCATCATTTTCATCCAGTATCTCATAATCCGGGTGCAGCATATCCTTTTCCAGGAGATATATCTTGACTTCCCCCGTCAGAATAACCTTTTCCCCAGGTTTGAATTTCTTTCCAAGATACGAGAAATTTCCCTGAAACCACTTTGCAGTAAGCAGACCAGTTCCATCATCGATGGTCACTTCAAGCACACGCCTGTTTCTGTACCTCTGTATCCTTACGTCCATTATAGTGCCTATCACCGTCTCGCGGACACCGATACCCACTGAGGATATACTCTTTATGTGCCTCCTGTCTTCATATCTCCTCGGCAGAAAGTAGAGCATATCCTCCACATTTCGCAACCCTTTCCTGCCCAACAGCGCGGCCACCTTCGGGCCGACACCCTTTATGTACTGCACATCTGCTGAGAGTTTCCTGAAGGATTCATTCAGACTCTTTTCGGGTTGAACTGCTGAATTATCCGGCGTTTTGACCGAAATCGTCGAATGTTGTCGTGACTGGCTGGAGCAGCTACTTTTCAACTCCTTTATGTAGACAAACGCGTTATCGATGCGTTTTTTCTTGTCGGATATGGAAAGTGAATCAAACCCCTGAAATGTTTTATGAAACTCCCGTATAACGTTTTCAGGAATCTTTGTCGTGGAATTCTCTCCGAAGTTAGATAAAAAAGCGGTTTTCAACTCATCAAAAAACCCTGACATGGTCCGTTCAAGATCTCTGACAACCGGAAGATTTTTGTAGGAATTCTTCGACAGAAAAATCAAAGGAGTTTCAATTTTATTCAGAATGTTCAGGACATCTTCCATCAATATCGCCTCTATTTTACAGAGAGGTCGGACGAGAATGAACTCTCGGAGAGATTAGAAACATTTTTGACTCAATTTGTCAATGATATTCAGTATAAAGATTTGAAAAGTTAATTATTGGCTGAACAGAATTATCTTATTACACAGAGAGGATAAAATGATCGGGACGGCAAAATTCGAACCTGTCAACATTCTTACCAGTATTGAGTTTCCGAGAGGATCGGTAAAGAATTGCTAAAGAATGAAGGATTAATTTAAAATAAAGGAATGAGAATATAGCATGAAAAAGAATTATTCCCTTCAGGGGAGGAGAAGATGAATTTTATTAGTTTACCAACCCTTGACGGCAACGATATTTTGTGTTCAAGATAATATCTAATCAGTGTGGAGGTGAGATTAACAATGAGTAAGACAGCAGTAATTGATATAGACAATACCCTTTGGCAATTCAGCGATGCCTTATATCTGGAGGTGAAAAAGATCAATGATAATTGTCCAACGCCTGACAAGTGGAACACTTTCAACATTTGGGAGGGATACTGTTCGTTGGAAGATTTTATTGCCGTGATCAACACAATTCATCATAATCAGGACAGTGATCAATACCTACCCTACCCGGAATCACAAAACTTCCTGTTGGCACTGAAAGAACATGGTTTTCATGTCATCATTGCCAGTCACCGTATGCTCGAAACGACTCAGCAGACCGAACGGTGGCTTGCGAGGCACAGACTCCCCTATGATGAACTGCACATCTCTCACGACAAGACCGTCCTCTTTCCTGATGCTGACATCGTCGTAGATGATCTGCCTCGGACGCTTAAAAAGGCAGTAGAAAGCGGAGCTCTGGGCACCGGTTTGTTGTTTCCCTGGAACAGGGCGCATGCCGGAAACGACTTCAAGCTGTTTCAAAACCTTAATGAGGTTCTGGACTACATTCTTACGTCATCATAAAACACATGGAAAAAGTCGCCCGACTTATCCCTGAAGTACAAATACAAATCTTCACGTAAGTTGCTCGGAGCAGATCATTGAATGCGGGATGAAACATTCTATTGGTACTGTCAACTTTTATGTGTAAATTTCTTATATGCCAAATCTTTGAAGAATGGCAGGTTGTTATGCACTTTTCCTACAGAGTTTGCTCTCCAATGTAATTCCATCTTCAAAGATATAAAAACCAGGAGACGGTAGCAGGCATGTTCACCGGCTACTATCTCCATCGGTTTTGTCCTTCGTTTAAATTCTTTGTTCAGTCGTTCAAGTACATTGGTGGAACTGATCTTCCGGTGATCAAATGAGGAATAAGACAGATACTGCAGGGCATTCTCCAGACCCTCTTTCAGGGTCGCAATTGCCTGATAGCTTCATTCATTTAATCTGAAAGGAAGGGGCAGAATTCAGTCAACGATGTAACAATACCAGTGTAGGGGCATGTTCAATACGAATTAAGCATATATTTTGATAACCGTGATAGTGAATCAACAGC
>JAGGXJ010000021.1 GCA_021163105.1 Syntrophobacterales bacterium | reverse complement strand
TTGGAGCCGAACTCGTGTGCGATGCCATCATTCTTCATGGCACAGATGAGCAGAAAGAGAAATATGTAAAACCCATTCTTAAAGGTGAGCTCTTTGCCGCTGAATGTTTGACCGAACCGAGAGGCGGATCTGACTTTTTCGGCGCTACTACCATTGCAGAGGATAAGGGTGATTATTTCCTTCTCAATGGGCAGAAACGTTTCATTGTCGGGGGTGAAGGTGCAGACTGTTTTCTGGTTTATGCCCGTACGAATACCGACCCCAAAGCCAGGCCCCAGGAATCAATAACCGCCTTTATTGTTGACCGCGGTCCAGGTGTGGAAACCAAGTACCAGTATGGTCTTATGGGATGCAGAGGTGGCGGAACAGCGCATCTTGTTTTCAAGGATGTGAAGGTGCCCAAAACAAATGTTATTGGTAAAATTAATGGTGGTGGTAAAATTTTCTACACAATGATGATTCCGGAACGTTTGTTGACAGCCGCCATGACAATCGGATCCGCACAGCCCGCAGTCGATATCGCTACTAACTATACCTCACGGCGAAAGGCCTTTGGCCAGGTCATAAACAGATTTCAGGGCGTAAGTTTTCAGGTGGCAGATGCAGTCACGCTTCTTGATGCATCGCGCTCACTGGTCTATGCAACGGCCCGCGCCGTAGATGAAAAGATTGATTCAGGTCGTATTCGTCGAATGATATCTGAATGCAGGAAGTTTGTTTCCGAATCGTGTCAGAAGGCTGTTCATAATTCGATGCAGGTTGTAGGCGGAATTGGCTATACCAACATACTCCCGATTGAGCGTATTCACCGGGATTTGCGGTTGTCTTCCATCTGGACAGGTACAAATGAAGTGATGGACATGATAGTTGCCCATGAGTGGTACCGGGAATTTCTTAAATTAAAGGAAACCCGCGCACGTGACTTTGAGGCCGATGCCGAAGAAGCATTTGCCGAAGATCAAAAAATATACGAGTAGGGTTCAATCAAGAAATGTCATTTCGACCGTAGGGAGCTATAGTACCCGTCAGGGTAAAATCTAAGATTTCTCAGTCGTGAAAACTCCTTCGAAATAACAGTAGTAGCGGACTTATCTGGTAAGTAACGCGATAACCTCTATATGTTTTGTCTGGGGGAACATGTCGACAGGCTGCAGGGTTTCAAGAGAAAATCCCCTGCCGGTCAGGTACCTGATATCGCGTGCCTGTGTGGCGGGATTGCAGGAAATGTAGACAATTCTTTTCGGCTTAAGTGTATCAATACGCGCGAGGGTTTTTTTCGTGCAGCCGGTTCGTGGCGGATCTATAAGCACGATGTCCGCGCGGGTGTTCTCTTTTATAAATCTGCCCAGTATATTCTCCACATTCCCTTTATAAAAACGGGTATTTGTGATGCCGTATTCCCTGGCGTTGTGCGTTGCGCAGTGGATGGCTGTTCCACTGATTTCCATGCCGAGCACCTTCGTAACGCGGGGGGCGATAAAGAGTGAAAAAAGGCCGGCCCCGCAGTAGCAGTCCAGTACTGTGTCGGATTCTTTCAGATCACACATATCGATAATCTGCTCTATCAATGTATCTACCAGGTATATATTCCCCTGGAAGAAACCGTCGTTTGCAATCCGGACTTCTTTTTCTTTCGCGGTTCTTGTAATGTATTTCCCGGGAGGATAGGTGGTCTCAGACCAGAGGATGTATCTCTTGCGGTATGAGGCAATTTCCCCGGAGGCGAGCATTTCCCGGAGCTTGCGGTATTCCGTATTTATGGATTCATCCACAATGTTGCATGCCTCTATCTCGACCAGTTTCCCTCCCACTGTGTCCATAAAACCCAGGTTCAGTTGTCCGTCGGCGTCCGGAATACAGTGAAATTCCGCTTTTCCCCTGTAGTTAAAGGCCTGTGGTGAAGGGATAATAGCCTTTACCGGTGGAGACGTGATTTTTCCTATTCTTTCAAAGGATTCCGTGACCTGTCTTTCTTTGGTTTCCAGTTGGGCCTTATACGATATGTGCTGATACTGGCATCCTCCGCATGTGGAAAAGTAGGGGCATACAGGTTCGACCCTGTCAGGCGACGGAGTTATTATCTCCGTTATCTCACCGATACAGTAGTTTCTTTTCACCTCCATGATCTTCGCCTCGACCGTATCTCCGGCAGCGGTAAAGGGGATAAAGACGACCATGTCATCAGTTCGTCCAACTCCATTGCCTCCGAAGGCGACAGCCTCGATAGAGGTTTTGATTATGTCTCCTGCGTGTAATTTGTTATCCATAGCTACTCTTTATACATTGGCGTGGGAAGGAAAACAAACCTTTATTTTTCTTTACAATCATGGTGAATATTGATATCTCCTTTCTTCATTTTTGTAACCGTTCACGGTTTATCCCGACTTGTCGGGATTCACGGTTGAAAAAACTGTGAATTGCAAACCGACGATAGTGAACGGTTATTCATTTTTTTGCTTGAAGGATAATATGCCGATAGAGGAAAACAACAACATACACCGCATTAAAACAGCTGACAGGGAGATCATCCTGATAGGCACCGCGCACGTTTCCAGGGACAGCGCTGATCTGGTGGAGAAGGTCATAGAAGAGGAACAACCCGACACGGTATGTGTGGAGCTGTGCCAGTCCCGGTATGACGCGATCACGCAGAAGACCAACTGGGAAGAGATGGATATACTGAAGATAATCCGCAGGAAACAAACCGCTCTCCTGCTGTCGCAGCTTATAATGGCATCGTTCCAGAAGAAACTCGCGGAGAAGTTCAACATAAATCCCGGCGAGGAGATGATACGCGCGATAAACAAGGCGGAGGAAACGGGGGCGCGAATCGTGCTGGCCGACCGCGACATTCGCACCACTATGAAAAGAACATGGCGAAACATGCGGTTCTTCAACAAGCTGCGGTTTCTTTTTGAACTGATTTCCTCCATTTTTATGGCTGAGGATATCAGCGAGGAAGATATAGAAAAGCTGAAAGAACGCGATGCCCTTGAACTGGCCCTCCAGACATTTGGCAAAGAGTTGCCTGAGATCAAGACCACACTGATTGATGAAAGAGACCAGTTTCTGGCCCACTCGATTGTCGGCGCGTCCGGCGACAGGATAATCGCGGTTGTAGGAGCCGGTCACGTGCCCGGAATACTGAAGAATCTTGACAGAGACATAGACATTACCGCGATAAATGAAGTTCCGCCGAAGGGCAGGGTGGGGCGGTTTATAGGATGGGGAATCTCTTTTACTGTTATAGGAATTATAGCCATGGGATTTTTTCACTCAGGAAACCAGGCGGGTCTGAATATGGTCAAATGGTGGTTTCTTGTGAACGGTGTATGCGCGGGTCTGGGCGCCGCGCTAATCCTGGCCCATCCACTCACAATTATCGTTTCAATCATTGCCGCACCCCTTACGTCAATAAACCCCATGATAGCTGCCGGGTGGGTTGCGGGTCTTACAGAGGCACTTTTGAAAAAACCCCGGGTAAAAGATTTCATGGACCTGAAAACGGATATATCTTCAATAAAGGGATTTTGGCACAACAAGATTACCCGCATACTTCTCCTTATAGTCTTTGTAAATATAGGAAGCTCCATCGGAACATTTGCTGCCATTCCGCTGATGATGAGGTTTTTGAATTAGATGCAGCACTCTGAAAAAAAATCTATACTTTGTCCCAATTGCAGGAAACTTATCAATCGTGACGAGCCATACTGTCCATACTGCGGACTCTCAAAGCCCGGGGCGATATGGAAGAAAACCACTCCTTCAAACCTGTTGCGCAGTCCCTATGATATAATAAAGATCATAATATATGTTAACATGGCATTTTATGCCTTTGCCCTCTTATTGAATCCGGGGGCGCTTGGCCTGTCCGCCAATCCCCTTGCCTTTCTGTCCCCCTCAAACAACAGCCTTTTGCTTCTGGGTGCAGCGGGAACCATACCAATAGACAAACTGCACTGGTGGTGGACACTCCTGTCAGCTTCTTATCTTCATGGCGGGTTGCTTCACATCGTGTTTAACATGCTGGCACTGAGGCAACTGGGTCCTTTTGTGCTGAGAGAATATGGTGTCAATCGTTTTTTTGTAATATATACAGTAACCGGTATAGCGGGATTTTATCTGTCATATCTCGCCGGTGTTTCCCTGACCATAGGCGCATCCGCCAGTATTTGCGGTCTTATAGGGGCAACACTCTATTATGGAAAAAGCAGGAGAGACATCTATGGACAGGCAATCTACAAACAGGTTATGGGATGGGTAGTGGGCCTGGCGCTGTTTGGTTTCATGATTCCCGGAATCAACAACTGGGGACACGGGGGCGGTATAATTTCAGGCATTCTTCTCGGTTTTCTTATGGGATATAATGAAAAGCACAGAGAAAACCAGATCCACCGGGTGCTGGGAACGATCTGTATACTGTTGACAGCAGGCATCTTGTTGTGGGCGGTTCTGCAATCCATATATTATTCCCTTACCTGATAATTGAGTTGATTTCCTGAACAGACACCTTTCATTTTTCATTTGTATTTTCGTGCTTTCGTGATATTTTTTCAGAAGTATCAGCGCTATGGTCTTCTTAGTTATGCTCGAGAGACATAGCAGGATTAGACAGATTAGTGAGTCAACTTCACGGAGAAGCCTTATGGAAATCATGCTGGCAGGGCACAATATTGATTATGATGTAATACAAGAATGCCGCACGGCTCTGCAGGGAGAAGAATCTCTGACCCCGGAAACCATCTCTGCCGCTTATGCCCGTATAAGCAGAAATCCCCTGCCGGTCAATGAGCTGAGAAAGATCGCGAGGACTGAGGTCGAGAAGGCGAGAAAGTCCAATCTCAATATCGTTTTCGGTATGGGACACAGCTCCATTGCCGAACATGCCGTTTTCAATATCGATATCCTGGGTGTGTCCCGTCTTATTGTGGAGGAAATAGAAAAATTCCGGCTCTGCTCCTACACGGAAAAATCCCAGCGGTACATACGTCTGGAAGATGATTTTGTTGTTCCCCGGGAGGTACAAAACGGTGGTCTGGAGGATCTGTTTGTTGAGACAGTAAGAGAACAGAACAGCCTGTACCATGAGCTCTATGCCGGTTTGAAAGAATACATGTTTGAAAAACACCAGGATATGGTGTCTGACCCTCGGGACCGTTCCACAGTGGATGGATGGGCGAAGGAGGATGCCAGATACATAGTCTCCATGGCGACGCACGCCCAACTGGGCATGACCCTGAACGCGAGAAATCTTGAACTGATGCTCAGGCGATCAGCGGCGCATCCCCTGCAAGAGGTTAATGAATATGGAACAAAGCTCTACGAGGCGACCGTGAATATTGCGCCCTCGCTGATCAGATACACCGAGGCTACACCTTTTGACCTGGATACGAGAAAAGATCTGAAGAAAGTAACCGAGAGCCTGATGAAGAAAATGGGTGCGGCCGGTGAGAGCGCGATTGTCGCGAAAGATGAAAATGTGACTCTTGTGCACGCTACGCTGGATGGTGACGAAAGGATTATCGCGTCCATAATGCACTCATCTTCCAATCTCCCCATAGCCGAGTGTCTAACTGCCGTTCACAGGATGAATAAGAAAGAAAGAGAAAAGATAATCAGAACCGCCTGCCGCAATATGAAATCGTATGACCTGCCACTGAGGGAATTTGAGAATGCGGATTTTTCATTCGAGGTTACGGTCAGTGCTACCTGTTTTGCCCAGTTGAAAAGGCACAGGATGGCCACAATGACATGCCAGGATTATGACTCTTCTCTTGGTGTTACCATACCGGCTTCGGTACGCGCGATAGGGATGGAGGGGCGTTTTATGGATGTCATCTCCCGAACAGAGGAAGTATACAATCGGATCAGAAAAATATCGCCTCACGTGGCGCCGTATATTCTTACTAACGCTCATCGAAAGAGGGTGGCGCTGAAGGTGAACGCCAGAGAAATGTATCATATCTCACGCCTTCGCGAAGATATGCATGCCCAGTGGGATATCAGAGAAACGGCTGAAAGAATGGTAAAACTCGGGAAAATGGTTATGCCGCTGACGTTGATATTGACCGCGGGTAAGGATGCCTTTATGCCGATTTCATAGGAGGAGACCTTTGAATTTTGTCATTTCGAGGAGCATGAGTGACGAGAAATCTTAATAATTCAAGTCTCTTAGGATTTCTCCCCTCGGTCGAAATGACAAATAACGATGGTTGTACAAGGTTCTCAGGACAGGGCAGGACTTTTTTATGGGTAGGGGAGGTTAAAGCCTCCCCTGTATTGTTGTCCATTGTTCAGGACGACTGAAGTTTCCCCTGCCCACTATTTGTGCCTGAGTAGCTGCAATACCGCAACCGTTATTTCCGTCCGGGACCACTCTTGCCGGGACCACCCTTGGGACTTTCCGCTATTCGATGTCTCATCTGCTTACGGAATTTGTCGAAGGATGTTTTAAGGGTTCGGTAGCGCTCCAGACCGATAATTTTCCTGACCTCTACGATAAACCTGAAACGTTCAGCGGAAAGCCGGGTTCTTGCGTTTTCCACCTTTCCGAATTGCTTGCTGACCTCGGTCTCATTCAGTTTTTCATTTTCAAAGAGAATTTCCAGTTCGAGGCGCTCTTTTTCCAGCTTGCCCTTGAGATCAATAAGATTTCTCCGGTTTTCAAGATATGCTTTGTCGAGACTGCCTATCTCCTCTTCGGTCAAATTCATCTGTTTGGAAACCTCCGGGTTGTGCCACCATTTCCCGTGTGGCATATCCTGTGCTCCCATGACAATAACAGGTATGCCCATCATTGCTACCAGAACCATTACACTCAAAGTTTTTCTTAACATAGTATTGCTCCTTTTATTCCCGAATTGTAGGTCGGGGTATTATTGTTAATAATTGGGACAACAAATTCCATAAACTCTTCATCAAACTCCGGGCCGGATTCCCCCGAAATATACACGTGTATTGGGGGCAGGGCGTTATCTACAAGCGTGTCGATATCCGCCATCAACTGGTCGGATTCCTGGAATGTCACGCCGGTTACAACCTCGGGTGTGGTTCTCGAGAGAGGGGACCACCATATTAAGGATACGGTAAGGACAATCATGATCGCTGCTCCGGTGGCGGTTCTGAAATTCCAGATCCAGCTCCTGGCATTTCGCGGCTTAACGTACCGGAATGCCCGCTTTTTCTGCCGTGGGGTAAAATCCTCCGCCATCCTGCCGAAAAGCGCCAGTTCCCGCTCCAGGTTTTCCATCTGTTCCCGGCACTGTGGACATTCCGACAGGTGCTCCCGCGCCTCTGCTGGAAGTTCGGTTTTGTTTACTACCGCCAGGAGAAACTGGTCTTCATCCAAATGGTTGTCTTTGCCGTAGCTCATAATCTTTTTCCTCAGTTAAGAATTGACGCATAGTTGTTTCATTTCTGAATTTTCCAAGCGCGCGGTACAGATGGGTTTTTACGGTGCTTTCATTTCTTTTCAAGATGCTGGATATTTCCCCTATGCCGAGATGGTTCATGAATCTCAATGTAAACACCTCTTTTTCCATTCGTGGTAATTTATCCAGGAACAGACTTACATGTTTCCAGAAATCCTGTTTAATCAGGTTATCCAGAGGGTCGGGGGCATCTTCTTCCGTATAATCCTGTTCACTGTCATCGCCTTTGCCAGAAAGCCCCAGCATTGTCAGCAGACGTTTTTTCCTGTAAAAGTCGCGAACCTGATTCAATGCTATACTGAAAAGCCAGCTTTTGAATCGTTCCGGGGATTGCAACCCGGAAATGTTTTTGAATGCCTTTATAAAAACACTCTGCGTAATATCCTCCGCGTCCATACGGGATAGGGTGCGGTAGTAGGCCATCCTGAAGATGTCCTCTTGAAAAAGATCAACGAGTCTGTTGAATGCGACTTCACTGCCGGCCACGGCCTCTTCTGCCAGGAGCACTGCCTGCCCGGGCAGG
>JAGGXJ010000031.1 GCA_021163105.1 Syntrophobacterales bacterium | reverse complement strand
TGGTCTGCGCCAGCGATAACAGGGTGGGAAAACCCGGAAGTTCCCAGGAGCACACCTTTGGAGACGGTGCCGCCGCGCTCTTAGTAGGGAGCGAGGGTGTGATAGCAGAATTTAAGGGTTCTTATTCAGTATCTCATGATTTTATCGACTACCGGCGAACAACATCGGAACAATTTGATCATGGCTGGGAAGAGAGATGGATACGTGATGAGGGTTACGCAAAGATTATCCCTGAAGCAGCCATGGGACTGGCAAAAAAATACAACTTGAATGTGAGTGATTTTGCCAGGATTATTATTGCATGTCCTGTTGCCGCTGTCGTTAAAGGTCTGGTAAAAATGCTGGGAGCAAACCCTGAGCAAATCCAGGATAATATGATAGCAAATGTTGGTGATACAGGAACGGCAATGCCATTGATGATGCTGGCATCGGCGCTCGAAGACGCAAAACCGGGGGATAAAATCCTGGTGCTGAGTTATGGCAGTGGCAGTGATGCCCTCTTTTTCGAGGTAACCGATGAGATAGAAAAGGTGCAAAAAGATAGAAAAGGCATCAAGGGACATCTGGCAGAGAAAAACGACCTGACTATTTACGGAAAGTATCTGGTCTTTCGAAACCTGATACCCCTGGAAGTGGGAATTCGCGGAGAAGATGTTTCACCCACGGCGATGAGCGTCCTCTGGAGAGAAGGAAAAGCTATCTCGGCTCTTGTGGGTTCAAGATGCAAGGCATGCGGAACTCCTCAGTATCCCAGGCAGAGAGTATGTGTAAATCCCGAGTGCGGGGCCATTGACGAGATGGAGGACTACCGTTTTTCCGACAAGATGGGTACTCTTACTTCGTATACCGGAGACAATCTGTCCTTTACCTGGGATCCTCCCCAGATTTACGGGCTCGTAGATTTTGAAGAGGGAGGACGACTATTTCTTGATCTGACGGATTGTTCACTCGATTCAATTGAAGTAGGCATGTCCGTTTCGATGAGCTTTCGCAAGAAATACTCGGATCCTCAAAGAGGATTCTTCGGTTATTTCTGGAAGGCGGTACCGGTGAAGTAAGAATTAAAAATGAAGAATGAAAAGTGAAAAATGGAAGGTGACAATTAAAACACAGATTCTTATTGAATTTTTCATTTTTAATTTTTCACTCTCAACTCATATATGAGGAGGAGAAATAAGATGGCAAAGGGAATAAAAAATGAAGTTGCAATAATAGGTATGGGATGCACGAAATTCGGTGAATTATGGAATAAAAGTGCAGCCGATCTGATCGTTGACGCGTTTGTCGAGGCTATAGAAGACGCGGGAATAGGTAAAAATGATATTGACGCAGCTTGGTTCGGTACATGCTTCGATGAGGTTAATGTAGGGAAAAGCGCTTTGGCACTTTCAAAGGCTTTAAAGCTGCCCTTTATACCTGTAACAAGGGTGGAGAATTTCTGCGCATCGGGCACGGAGTCATTCCGCGGCGCCTGTTATGCCGTGGCCTCCGGCGCCTGTGATATAGCGCTCGCCTTTGGCGCTGAGAAGCTGAAGGATACCGGATACGGTGGACTTCCCGATTTCGGAAATTTGCTGGGATTAGAAAACAGATCTACATTTCCAAACATGACAGCGCCGGGCGGTTTTGCCCTGATGGCAACGACATACTTTGACAAATATGGTCTTTCCGCCGAAGAGGGTAAAAGAGTACTGGCACATATATCATCGAAGAGCCACCACAATGGCACCCTCAACCCGAAGGCCCACCTGAGAAGAGAGGTTTCGATAGAACAGATCATGAAGGCCCCAATCGTCGCCTGGCCACTGGGACTTTTTGACTGTTGTGGTGTGAGCGACGGAGCGGCATGTGCTATTGTTGTCAGGGCACAAGATGCCAAAAAATACAGAAAGGACCCCATCTATGTGAAATCCCTTCAGGTTGCCGTGACTTCAGGAGAAGAGATGGCTCATCAGAGCTGGGACGGCGCCCATGTGGAAACAACAACCCGCGCGGGAATCAAAGCTTACAAAGAAGCCGGAATAACCAATCCCAGAGAAGAAATCAGCATGATGGAGGTTCACGACTGTTTTTCAATCACCGAACTTTCGACATACGAAGACCTGCAGATATCCCCGAGGGGCAAGGCAGCGGAAGATGTGGAATCGGGTTTCTTCGATCTTGATGGAAAGATACCATGCCAGCCTGACGGCGGGTTGAAATGCTTCGGGCATCCCATCGGCGCATCGGGTCTGAGGATGATTTATGAGCTTTATAAACAATTCCAGGGAAAGGCTGATCAAAGACAGATAGAAAATCCAAGGCTGGGACTTACTCATAATCTGGGTGGATTCCCCTCTATGAGTGTTGTCAGTGTGGCTATTTTTGGAAGTGAGCTGTAAGGATATAAAAGCTGTCAGGGATCAGCTTTCAGTTATCGATCTTAACTCGGAACTGTACTGGCGGCTGATGGTTAATCGCTGATTGCTTGTAAAAAAAATGAAAGGAGATATATTTATGGAGATCAAAAAGATATGTGTACTGGGAGCCGGTTTGATGGGTAACGGTATCGCCCAGGTATGTGCCCAGGCAGGTTATGAAGTTGCCCTGAGAGATATCGAACAGCGGTTTATTGATGGAGGAATGAATACCATCAAGAAAAATCTGAGCCGCAACGTGGAAAAGGGAAAGATGGCACAGGATGAGATGGATGCAATCCTGGGAAGGCTCAAACCCACACTGGATCTCAAAGAAGCAGCCGGCGATGCCGATCTGGTCGTTGAGGTCGTTATTGAAGTGATGGATGTAAAAAAGAAAGTGTATCAGGAACTGGAAGAAATCGTACCTGACCATTGTCTCTTTTTCAGCAATACATCAGGTCTCAGTCTCACCGAACTTGCCTCCGTTACGAAAAGGCCTGACAAATTCATCGGTACTCACTTTTTCAACCCCGTTCCGGTGATGCGGCTTCTGGAGGTTATCAAGGCCTACGAAACGTCTGAAGAGACACTTAAAACCGCCCTGGAATGGGGTAAAAAGATCGGGAAGGAGACCATTGTGGTCAACGAAGCCCCTGCCTTTGCGGTAAACAGGGTCCTCTGTACCATGTTGAATGAGGCATTCTTTGCCCTGGGTGAGGGCATTGCCAGCGCGGAAGACATCGACAAGGGAATGGTACTTGGTTGCAATCACCCCATCGGACCACTGGCCCTGTCGGATCTCGTCGGCAATGAGACACTTCTTCGTGTTGTGGAAGGTCTTCACAAGGAACTGGGCGACAAATACAGACCTGCTCCCCTTCTTGTACAATTAGTAAGGGCGGGACGCTACGGCAGGAAGACCGGTAAGGGCGTGTATGATTATACGAAATAGGTTATAGGGCAAAGGCTAAAGATTCAAGGTAAAAGATGATGGCTTCGTAAAAAGTCTGAAAAACACTCTTTTGTCATTCTGAGCGATAGCGAAGAATCTGATATTTTTGAGTTTTTTCTTCGCCCTCCCCCTCAAAATGCCCTTACGGGGGTTT
>JAGGXJ010000112.1 GCA_021163105.1 Syntrophobacterales bacterium | reverse complement strand
CCCCGATGAATCGGGACATTATAATTGCAAGTAACTTGCGTTATTTAAATTCGTGTATTACTTGGCATATATTAAGAAGTATCAATAAGTTATGGTGATTTTGTAAATTCTAGTTACTTGGAAGTCATACTCGCACCATTTGAGAGCTTTGCATAATGTCATTTCGAGGAGTGTTAACGACGAGAAATCTTAATGATTCAAGCCTGTTAAGATTTCTCATCCCGATAAATCGGGATTCGAAATGGCAAGCTACCTGGACTTTTTCCGAAGCCGTCAAATTTGATTAAGCATTGTAATTTTGAATTAAACGGGAGATAAATATGAAAAGAGATTTTAACAACCTGGGTTTTACCCTTATTGAATTGATGGTGGTGATTGTCATCCTCGGTATCTTGGCTGGGCTTATTGTTCCGAGAATAATGAGCCGTCCCGAAGAGGCAAAACAGGCAAAGGCCATGATACAGATCGAAAGCCTGGAAACAACACTGAAACTGTACAAGCTGGATAATGGGAATTACCCTTCCACCGAACAGGGCCTGCAGGCGCTGGTCAAGCCTCCGGAAGTGGGAAATCTCCCGAGAAACTGGAGAGAGGGTGGATATCTGGAAAAGGGCAAGATACCGAAAGACCCATGGGATAATGAATATATCTACCTGAGCCCCGGAACACACGGAGATTACGATATTATATCGTACGGCGCCGATGGAGAACCCGGTGGTGAAGGAAAAAACAAGGATATAACAAGTTGGAATGTTGAATAACCATAAGAGAAGATCACCGGGGGCGGGATCGCGTGAAAAAGGCTTCACCCTGATCGAACTTGGCGTGGTCATATTTCTTATCGGACTGATGCTTTTAATCGCCGTCCCGAAGGTCCGAGACACAATGCTCAGCAGCGGTCTGGAGACGGTCGTAAACCATCTGACCGACACAGTGCGGGAGCTTAGAAGTGACGCGGTTCGCAACCAGATTGATTATATTCTTCATCTGGATCTGGACAACAATCTTATCTGGACATACAGCGTGGATATGACACCGGAAGCAATAGACAATATGAAGAAACACGCCTTCAAGCTACAGGAAGAAGTGAAGATCATGGATATCTATTTCTCTGAGGAAAAAAAAGCTACGGAAGGTGAAGCGACAATCAGATTTTCCAGAAAGAATTACACGCAACCAGCCGTCATACACCTTGCCGAGAAAGACCGGCGTTTCACGCTGGTATTTGAGCCCTTTCTAAACTCCGTCAAAACCTATGATAAGTATATTGATTTTCAGGATCAAATGTCCGACGAATAAAGTCAGCGGCATTGAGACATACATCCCGAGACCGGGTTAGGACATCAGCGAAAGACTGAAAATGGCTATATTCCCAAGAATATGGATGGTTATGGGAACAAACAGGTTTTCCTCTTTCTCATAGGCCACTGCGAAGAGGACTCCGCCTGTTATTTGGGGCAGTGGAATTCCAGCACCTGCGGGATGGACCAGGACAAATGCCAGCGTGCTCAGAGTTATGGCAACGAATACCCCCCACCGTCTGAAAAACCCGTATATCACTCCCCTGAAGAAAACCTCTTCCGCCACGGGTGACACAATACCCCCGACAAGAAAAAAGAGGATTATCTCGCCCTGCCCTGCGGGAAGGCGGGTGTGTACCAGCGCGACAGGATTTATACCGAACGTAAACAGCGCCGCAGAGGTAAAAAGCACAATTACCCCGAACCCGGCCGACCAGATAACTCCCCTTTTCAGTCCGAAAGTCAGCCGGGAGACGGAAAGACCTGCAAAGGAGATGTTCCCTTCCAGAAGCAAAACTGTAAGCACAATAAAGATTGTCTCAAAAAGGCGGGCAACGCCCAGAATAAGCAACAGATTATCAGTCCCACCGGAGACCGCAAGCCACGCTACGGCCTCAATTACAACAATTACCGCAAGAGAGACAAGTAATGTCTTTATTTTGATTCTGTCTGTTTCCATCCCAATGCCCTCAACGCCCTGTAAGCATACCACTGGGTATACCAGTCACCGGAAGATTCAATCCTTTTTATAATTTCTCCTTTTACAGTGGAGTTACCCCTCCGGCCAAGGGAATAAAAAGTCATACAAACCACATTACGATGTGGATCATCCAGCAGCGTCAGAAGAGCGCTGCCGGTTTCAGGTTTTCCACCCTTGCTCATGGCCTTTGCCAGCCAGTAGCGCTCGGGTACGCGGGAACTTTTCAGCATTTTTTCCCAAGCCTCGAAATTGCTCACTTCCATCCTCTTTCCCCCTATAAACTTCAGGGCTGCGACTCTGTCCTTCCAGTTTTCCGATCCCATGGCTTCAGACAAATTTTTTGCATCCACCGCCCTGCCATTACCCGAATAAAGCAGAATCAAAAGAGCACCGCCAATCAAAAGGCAGAGGACAGAGGCCGTAACGGAGACCTTCCCGGGATTCATAAAGGAGATCAGAACAAGGGAAAAGAGCGCGCGCAGAATAATATACAGGATAACAGGAGACCCCGTCAGAAGGCAGAGAAAAACAAATTTCCGGAAGAGTGAATACCTGTCGGTCTTATGGGAAAACTCCCGCAGTGTAGAACCTGACCGGGAAAGAAAATTTTTCGGCGGGATTCGAAGAATCTCCTTCCCTTTGTTCTTAAAGACAAGCAAACCATCCTTTCTCGATATCTCCAGATCGACCCTTGAGTATCCCTCTATGGGAAGATAGTCATGACGGAGCAGTTTCTCTTTTACAAGATTTGCAGTTAGACCCCTCCCAATCTCGTCAGAGTTGCATGTTCTGATCATTTTCTGATTAAGCGATTTGAAGGCCTCCGCTGGATAGAGGGTATAATCGTAATAAAAGTCGTTGATCCATTTTCCGGGAGAATCGGACAGGAGGAAACTGTCCCTGATATTAAGAAACACGTTGCTGCCAACCATAGGCACCCACATGAACGCCAGCAGAATGATGGGAATGACATGAAATAGTTCCCCTCGTCCGGTTTTCCCCGCGGTTTGCTTCGGCATCCATTTCAGAGCAACCGCGAAAACCACCGGGGGCACAAAAAGAAAATAAGAGGCAACAAAGGGGCAGAAACCATGGAAATTGACCGACACAAGAGATCCCGCCCACAATATCATGAAAAAGACCAGGGATATTCTGTTTCGGGAGAAAACCCGACTCCACATCCAGGCCGCGACAAAGGCAAGAAGAGAAAGGCCGGCGCCCACTGTCAGCGTGAAAAACAGTCCCCCGAAAAAGGCGGGGCCGAATTCCCCCAGATGCACCATGGCATGCCGGTTGGGAATCGCAAGATAACCGGCATCATTTATCGCTATAAGTGCACGATAGAGGCCGGCATTAGACAGATAGACCTGTATGGTGGCTATAATCTGAGCCACAAGCAGTCCCGGTAGAAGTATCTTTAACAATTTCATTCAGCTACCCATAAGTGATGCGTGTTGTGTTTGATCATACCCTGAACTTATAACATATTTATCCTCGCAATTGTCAATGCGCAACTGTAATCCCCTGTTGAAAAAATACCCTGCCCTGTGGTAGAAATTTTCCATGAAGCAGAATGTTAGCAACCACATAAGCAGTAATTCGGACATCGAAGGATTTACTCTCCTCGAGGTCATGATCGCCATGGCGATCCTTGCCACAACGCTCGTTGTAGTTTTTCAATCCCAGTCGCAAAGTATATCCATGGCTGGCAGAGCAAGGTTTGAAACCACGGCTTCTCTTCTCGCCCAGAGCAGGATGGCGGAGATCGAAGCGGCGAACCCTGAAAATGTCGTCTCTGACAGCGGGGATTTCGGCGACGATTTTCCCGACTACTCATGGCAGGTGGATGTAACGGAAACAGAACTTGAAAGCCTGAAAAAAATTGAGGTGAAGGTTGTAAATGAGAAAATGACATCGAACAATTCCTTCCGGCTTGTGCTCTACAGGTTTTTTAATAGGGACAGCGCCCTTTTTTAGGGTAGATATGGGGTCGAAATGACAAATGGTGCGAGTATAACTTCCAAGTAACTAGAATTTACAAAATCACCATAACTTATTGATACTTCTTAATATATGCCAAGTAATACACGAATTTAAATAATGCAAGTTACTTGCAATTATAATGTCCCGACTCATCGGGGCATAGCGGAGCTTTTTACGAGTTTGTCAAAATTTAAACAATGACGATTTTTCAAAGGCAACCGATAAATGCTGAACAAAAAGGGCGCT
>JAGGXJ010000144.1 GCA_021163105.1 Syntrophobacterales bacterium | reverse complement strand
CTGCGACACAGGCCATTCTGAACGCGATCGAAAAAGCCGGGTCCACCGATTACGACGCGGTGTCAAAGGCCTTGAAGACCGAATATGTTGAGACACCCCTTGGAAAGATTAAATTTGATAACAAGGGTGATGCTACCGGAATCGGCTTCTCCATATATCAGGTGCAGAACGGCAAGTATGTCGAACTGAAATAGCACAAGAGGTACCGTGATATTAAACTGTTATCAGGGGGCAGGCGTAAAAGCCTGACCCCTGATTTATTGATATTCAGTAGCCTGAAAGAGGTAAAGTTGATGGCTTCGTAAAAAGTCAAATTCAGTGAGTGTGTCATTTCGACCGCAGGGAGAAATCTTGTGATTTTAGAATGTTACATCGTAAAGATTTCTCACATTCGTTTGAAATGACATGTTTAAAGATTTTTTACGAGTTCATCAAAGTTGATGGTTTCGTAAAAAGTCTCCCCAGCTTGTCATTTCGAGTGAAACGAGAAATCTTCAAATCGTAACATATTGAAAAGATAAGATTTCTCCCTGCGGTCGAAATGACACGTTTGTCGAATTTGACTTTTTACGGGTGCATCAAAGTTGGGAGATAGAATTATTTAAGATGGATTATTTTCTGGAGTTATTTCTGGGCGGACTTACCCGCGGGAGTATTTACGCTCTTATTGCCCTCGGCTATACCATGGTATATGGCATTATTGAGCTAATAAATTTTGCCCATGGTGAGATTTACATGATCGGTGCATTCACCGCGCTGATTGTAATCTCCGTTCTCACCCTTATGGGCATGAACGCGATCGCCATGCTCGTAATAGCAGGAGTGGTTGCTGTTCTATATTCGTGCGCCTATGGCTATACCGTGGAAAAAATTGCCTACAAACCGCTGCGCAACGCGCCGCGCCTTTCAGCGCTCATCAGCGCTATCGGGATGTCATTGTTTCTCCAGAATTACGTTTTACTGGCGCAGACATCCGATTTTTTGCCTTTCCCAAATCTGATTCCCGAGTTTGAGTTCATGGAGCGGTATGCGCACATTATCGGTTCGACGGAGATTGTTATCCTCATAACGACGACTATCGTTATGATTCTTCTTACCATTCTGATAAAATTTACAAGAATAGGCAAGGCAATGCGGGCGACATCCCAGGATAAGACAATGGCGACGCTGGTGGGTATTAATGTAAATCGCGTTATTTCCGTCACATTTATCGTGGGTTCGGCGACGGCTGCAATAGGTGGAGTGCTCATAGCTTCTCATGTCGGCATGATTAATTTTTATGTCGGTTTCATAGCGGGAATAAAGGCATTTGTTGCCGCTGTCCTTGGTGGGATAGGAAGCATTCCCGGGGCCGTTTTAGGTAGCTTTGTCTTGGGTTGGACAGAGAGTTTTGCCACCGGATATGTCTCGAGTGATTATGAAGACGTCTTCGCCTTCCTGTTTCTTGTGCTTATTCTGATCTTCAGACCCGCGGGCATTCTGGGGCGATCTGAGAAAAATAAAATATAGCAGGAAAATCTATTTTTTTGCAGGGTTTTGGAAATTGATTAAAATTGATGAGATAAAAAGAGCCGTTCTGGTTTCCATATGGTTCATGTTCTTGACATTTCCTATTATGGTGATTCGCGTCAATCCCGTGGAACATATCGTGGAGTGGCGCTGGAAGAACATGGTGCTGGTGGGTATAGGAAGCTTTCTTCTTTCGTTTGTCTGGAATTATCTAATGAAGCGAAAGGAGCTTGGATTTAAGAAGGTCGAAGCCGGAGAAGAAGAGAATGTGGTTCCCCTGACCCGGAGAATCCTGGGAGAAAAAAGGATATATATACCCGCGCTGGTCATCTTTGGAATATTCACAATTAGTTTTCCATTCATTTTTTCAATGTATCAGACAACTATCATGGTAACGGCGTTGATCTATGTTATGCTTGGGCTTGGCCTTAACATTGTCGTGGGCCTTGCGGGTCTTCTTGACCTGGGATATGTCGCTTTTTACGCGGTAGGCGCTTATGCCTATGCCTTGTTGAATTACCACTTCGGACTCAGCTTCTGGGTAGCGCTTCCCATAGGAGGCGCCCTGGGCGCTATTTTTGGAATACTGCTGGGTTTTCCCGTGCTCCGGCTTCGAGGAGATTACCTTGCCATCGTTACGCTGGGATTCGGCGAGATCATACGTATTATTCTGGAAAACTGGAATGAATTTTCTTTCGGACCCAGCGGTATAGCAAACATTCCGAGACCTCCCCTGTTTGGAATAGATCTGTCGGTTCACGGCTCTACGACATATATCTATTACATTATGATTGCCCTGTGCGTTTTTACTATTTTTGTTGTAAATCGCCTGCAAGACTCAAGGGTTGGCAGGGCGTGGATCGCGCTCAGGGAGGATGAAATTGCCTGTCAGGCCATGGGGATTGACAAGGCAAGAACCAAATTGACGGCATTTTCCCTCGGAGCGACGTGGGCGGGCATGGCCGGAGTTGTATTTGCGGCAAAGACAACCTTTGTAAATCCCGCGAGTTTTACCATCTGGGAGTCTATCATAATATTGTGTATCGTTGTGCTGGGCGGCATGGGATCTATAATCGGGGTTATAGCCGGGGCGCTTGTGCTGATACTTACGCCTGAGTATCTGCGCGCGTTTTCTGAGTACAGGATGCTGGCATTCGGGACTCTGCTTGTTGTGATGATGGTCTTTCGTCCCGGCGGGATTATACCCAATGTACGCCGCACATATAAATTTAAGGGCGTGAAGAACGCTGACAAGAGCTGATATGGAATCTGTATTAAAAGTTCAGAATCTTGGTATGAATTTCGGGGGCCTGAGAGCACTTGATGATCTGGATCTGGATGTCTGCCGAAATGAGATTGTAGCACTTATCGGTCCCAACGGCGCCGGTAAGACCACCTTCTTTAACTGTATAACAGGGATATATCCCCCCACAGATGGTGATGTGTTCATATTCGCGCGGGGCATGGACAAGCCGGATAGAATAAATGGTGTAAAACCGAACAAGGTTACCGAAAAAGGTCTGGCCAGAACCTTTCAAAATATTCGTTTATTTCCCAACATGACAGTCCTTGAAAATGTAATGATCGGACGTCACTGTCGCATGCACGCGGGCGTGTTGGGCGCCATACTGAGAGGCAGATCAACGATAAGGGAAGAAAAAAAAGCGGTGGAAGACAGCTATGCCATCCTGGAAAAAATAGGGCTTGCCCAGTTTGTGGACGAGTTTGCCAAAAACCTCCCATATGGGGCGCAGAGACGTCTTGAGATAGCCAGGGCGATGGCCACGGAGCCTTTTCTACTTCTCCTGGATGAACCCGCCGCAGGGATGAATCCTTATGAGACCCGGGAGCTTGACGAATTGATAAAGCAGATTCGCGATGAAGAGGGAATTTCCATACTCCTGATAGAGCATGATATGAAACTCGTTATGAGCCTGTCCGACAGGATATTTGTCGTGGATTACGGCAAGAAAATCGCACAGGGCACCCCGGAAGAAATAAGAAATAATCCTGTCGTAATAAAGGCCTATCTCGGAGAAGAAATTGATGCTTAAGCTTAAGAACGTACAGACCTTCTACGGGAATATCCAGGCATTGAAGGGTGTTACCATAGAGATTTCAGAAGGGGAAATAATCACTCTTATAGGTGCGAATGGGGCCGGAAAGACCACAACGCTTATGGCTGTCTGCGGCATAGTTCCGCCGAGATCGGGCGAGATATCTTTCATGGGTGAACCGATAACCGGTATGGAGCCGGACAAAATCGTTTCATTAGGTATCTGCCAGGTGCCTGAAGGCCGCCGTATCTTTTCCTATCTGTCGGTCGCGGAGAATCTTGATATGGGTGCCTTCCTGAGAAATGACAAGGCGGAAATAAAAAGGGATATGGAATATGTGTATGATCTTTTTCCCATACTTGCGGAGAGGCGTCATCAGGCGGGGGGTACATTGAGCGGGGGAGAGCAACAGATGCTGGCCATATCAAGGGCGCTTATGGCCAAGCCGAGACTACTTCTACTTGATGAGCCTTCGCTGGGACTTGCCCCACTTATTGTCAAACAGATATTTGAGATAATAAGCAAGATAAACGCGGAAAACAATACGACCATTTTTCTCGTGGAGCAGAACGCGAACCTGGCGCTCAAGGTAGCCACCAGGGGTTATGTTATGGAGAATGGCCGTATAACACTCACGGATTCCTCAAAGAATCTTCTTGCCAATGAAGAGGTAAAAAAAGCATATCTTGGCCTTTAATT
>JAGGXJ010000154.1 GCA_021163105.1 Syntrophobacterales bacterium | reverse complement strand
TGATGATCACACACCACGATTCAATGAACCTGAGGTCAAGTCTCTCTCAGATATTAAATATAAGCGCATGGGGGATTGTTATTGTTGTATCCTCGTTCATGTTCCTCTATGCAGGTCGCTGGATTGACAACAAGCTTAATACTGAACCCAGTTTCATGTTAGGTCTTTTCATGCTGGCCATATTCCTGTGTATCTGGAGACTCTATGGAGAAGCGCTTATACACATGAAAAAACAGTAAGAATAACACCTCCTTATTATACCCCACAAATAACCCCCCGTTTTCCCCGGAGACGGGGGGTTGTTTTTTGGCAGTCAAGATTTGGTAGTCTGCATCGTCAAATGCGTTTCATGAGCCACTCATTCAGATCGTCCAGCGCCTGTTTTTTCTGCTCCGTCTTCTCGTTATATATCTCGTGGTAGAAATCCTTGTAGATGTGAAGCGTCTTATCATCAGATCCCATGGCCTCAAAGAAGTTTGCCGATGTGTCTGCATTCGTAAGATGATCATCACCCGCCAACTGCATCAGTACCGGGATTTTCATTCCCGGGGCCGAATCGCCGGCGGCTTTCATGGCTGATAAAAACTCGGTAAACCAGCGGGCAGTTACCCGGTTATGGACCAGAGGATCATTGATGTACGCGCTAACCACATCTTCATCATGACTGATTTTCGATACATCCAGATCATTAGCAAAACTGAACAGCGGCCAGATGGTAGACATAATCCTGCCGGCAAACGCCTTGGTGGCAGGTATATCCGCGGTTAATCCTAACGAGGGTGAAGAGACAATCACACCATCTATCGTTTTCGAGAAGTCGGCGGCAAACCGCAGCGCGATAAGCCCTCCCAGACTGTGTCCCAAGAGAAAGACCTTTAGATCTTCGGCTATTCCATCACTAGAAATTCCAACCAGTTTGGAGAGTTCAGCCACGTACTGGTAAAAGGAGAATACATGCCCTCTGGTACCGTCACTCCGTCCATGTCCCCTGTGGTCCAGCACCCATATGCTTACACCTTCGGGAAGAAGCCGTTCAACAACATTGCCATAGCGCCCGGAATGTTCACCTAACCCGTGTGCAATCACCATTCGCGCCTTCTCTGGGTTAGCTTGATACCGCCTGTAAAAGAGTTTTAAACCACCCTCACCTATGAAGAAACTTTCATAATCAGCAGAAAATCCGGCCATGGTTACAACACCTCCTGTTTATAGAAACACGATCCCGATTTGATGAAAACAAACCGGGTCATGTACCGATTGAATTATGTGCTCAGCCTCTGAGCAGGATCCCCTCTATCCTGTCCATAGCTTCTTCCAGTTTCTCAGGTTTGGACCCGCCGGCCTGGGCCATGTCGGGACGGCCTCCTCCGCTTCCCCCGACAATCGGTGCTATCTCTCTGATGATCTCTCCCGCGTTATAACGATCCGTAAGATCTTTCGTCACCATGCACAAAAGCATGGCATTATCCCCTGTCCTGCTCCCCAGCAGCACGATGCCAGAGGAAATCTTGTCCCTTACCTTATCTCCAAAGTCACGAAGTGTCCGCACATCCGGTACATCAACCAAGGTTGCGAGCAATTTGACACCATCTATCTCTTTTATTTTATCAAGAAGGTCAGAGGAATCCTTTGCCGCCAGTTTTCCTCTCAGGGTTTCGATTTCTCTCTCAAATCCCTTCTGATGTTTCAACAACTTGCCTACCCTCTCTGAAAGTTCCAGGGGATTGGTTCTTACAAGAAACGCCGCGTCTCTTAATGCCCGCTCCATTTTTTCCACATATCGCACGGCCTCCCTGCCGGTCACCGCTTCTATCCTCCTCACACCGGCGGCAACAGCCGATTCATGAACAATTTTCAGGAATCCTATATCGCCAGTGCGCAGGACATGCGTGCCTCCACACAGTTCCATGCTGAAGTCTCCCATTTTGACCACCCTCACCATCTCTCCATACTTCTCATCGAAAACCGCGGTGGCGCCTGTCTTTATGGCATCTTCATTAGACATTACCTTCGTATCAACCGGCTCATTTTCCCTTATATATTTATTGGCAAGCCTTTCCACCCTTTCCATTTCTTCATCTTCTATCCTCGCGAAATGGGTGAAATCGAACCTGAGCCTTTCGGAATTTACGAGGGAACCGGACTGTTTGACATGATCGCCAAGCACGTTTTTAAGGGCCGCCTGCAATAGATGCGTGCCGGAGTGGTTAGCCTCTACCGCCCTTCTCATCTCGGTGTCTACCTTCATCACAACAATATCGCCAACCCTTAGCTGCCCCTCTTTAAGCTTGCCTATGTGTGTAAACAGATCGTCAAGGGGCTTTTGCGTGTCCCATACATCGAAAAGCGCTCCATCCTTTTCCAGGACACCCACATCCCCCACCTGTCCTCCCACTTCTCCGTAGAATGGGGTTTCATCCACAAATATCTCCCCTTTTTCGCCTTCCGAGAGGGAATTAACCTTTTTATCATCCTTCAAGATCGCGACAACGCGGGAGGTTGTTTCGGTATTACTTTCATACCCCGCGAACAGTGTGGAAATCCCATCTACTGAAAGAGTCCTATAGATATCCGCTATCTCTTCTTCACCACTCCCCTTCCATGATTCCCTCGCTTTCTCTCTCTGGGCTTCCATGGATTTTTCGAAGCCCTCCATATCCAGTGACATGCCGCGCGATCTGGCGGCATCCCCGGTCAGATCGGCAGGAAAACCGAAGGTATCGTAAAGTTTGAACACTATCTCGCCGGGGATTACATTCTCCCCTTTCTTTTCCAGTGATTCCATTTCGTCATTCAATATCCGCAGACCGGCATCAAGGGTCTCCATGAAACGCTGTTCCTCATTAACAACTACTTTCCTCACATAGGATTCCTTGTCCGAAAGTTCCGGATAAAAATCCTTCATTCCCTTGATGACTACGGGAACCATATCATGCAGGAAAGGCCTGTTAAGATCGAGGAGTTTACCATGCCGGGCTGCTCTTCTCAGTATCCTGCGAAGAACATATCCTCTCCCCTCGTTACTCGGGAGAACTCCGTCACTTATGAGAAAAGTTATGGCCCTGCAGTGATCGGCTATGACCCTGATAGATATGTCGTCTTCTTCGTTATCTTTATATTTTTTCCCAGATATATCCTCAATGTGCAGGATAATGTCTCGAAAGAGGTCACAATCATAGTTGCTTTCCACACCCTGCATAACAGCCGCCAGTCGTTCAAGCCCCATCCCTGTATCTATGTTGGGCCTCGGCAGAGGCGTCAACGTCCCAGATTCGTCCTTGTCATATTGCGTAAATACAAGGTTCCATATCTCCACATATCGGCCACAGTCACATTCCAGATTGCATTCGGGTCTTCCACATCCCACATCTTTACCCAAATCGTAGTATATCTCCGAGCAGGGACCACACGGGCCGGTATCGCCCATCATCCAGAAGTTGTCCTTTTCTCCCATGCGCACGATGCGTTCAGCCGGCACACCAATCTTTTTATTCCATATCTCAAAGGCCTCATCATCATCCCTGAAGACACTCACCCACATTCTATTTTCGAGAAGACCCATAACATCAACAAGAAACTCCCACCCCCATGCTATGGCCTCATCCTTGAAATAGTCACCGAATGAGAAATTGCCAAGCATTTCGAAAAATGTGTGGTGGCGCGCGGTAAATCCGACGTTTTCCAGGTCATTGTGTTTTCCTCCAGCCCTGACACACTTCTGTGATGTGGCTGCTCTCGTATAATCGCGCTTCTCCTGACCCAGGAAAAGGCTCTTGAATTGGACCATCCCCGCGTTTGTAAAGAGCAATGTCGGGTCTTCCTTCGGAATAAGTGATGAACTGGCCACAATCGCGTGGCCCCGTTCTTTAAAATATTCAAGAAATTTTTTTCTTATCTCACTGCCTGTCATCAATATACATCTCCTCGTTCAAACTTTATCGTTAACGCAGCAATTTTCTTTCATATTTTTCAACACATCCAGTATAAGCCCCACAGGAAACCCTCTGCCGGCGAGGCTCTGCGTCAATCTTCTCTTTCCTTTATATGAAAAGACCTCGCATTCAGATTCCCTGCGAAGTCTCTTCTCGACAAGTTCCTCTATGGCACGCCTTTCGTCTTTCTCTTCTCTTGCCTCGGCGATAGCTTCTTTTATAAGATCGCGGGAGATTCCCTTTTCGAAAAGGCTTATCTCTATCTTTCTGTCACCCCACAGCCTGCTGACGGCGAGACTTTTTGCCCATTGCCCTGCAAAATTCTTATCATCCAGATAGCCCAGATCGGTAAACCTGTCAACAACCTTCCCGATCACGGTTGCGCCGAAACCCTTTTGTGCAAGCTTGGTCTGTACTTCTTTTATGCTTCTTCCCCTGTATAAAAGATATCGTAGCGCACTTTGCCTTGCCTTCTCATACAAAGGATCGTCGTTCACTATTCTTTTGCCTCTATCTCGTCTTTTTTCAGACTGAATTTCTGGCAGACCTCATCCATTATTTTGGCTGTTATATCGGGGTTATCCTTCAAAAACTGCTTGGTGTTTTCTCTGCCCTGCCCTATCCTTTCTCCTCCGTACGAATACCAGGCGCCTGCTTTTTCAACAATCCCATTGTCGGAAGCCAGATCAAGGAGATCGCCTTCCTTTGAGATACCCTCTCCGAAAATGATATCAAATTCGGTCTGCCTGAATGGAGGAGCAACCTTGTTTTTCACCACCTTGACCCGTACTCTGTTTCCTATCACATCCTGTCCCTGTTTTATCGCAGAGATCTTGCGTATATCCAAGCGCATGGTTGAATAGAATTTGAGGGCGTTTCCCCCGGTCGTTGTCTCCGGATTACCAAAGAATACCCCAATCTTCATACGCAACTGGTTGATAAAAATAACTGTTGTCATGGTTTTGCCTATTGTTCCGGTAAGTTTTCTGAGTGCCTGCGACATCAGTCTCGCCTGCAGCCCCATCTGCGCGTCTCCCATGTCTCCTTCAAGCTCCGAACGCGGTACCAAGGCTGCAACGGAGTCTATAACGAGGACATCGAGCGCGCCACTCCTCACCAAAACCTCGGCGATTTCAAGTGCCTGCTCTCCCGTATCAGGCTGGGATATGAGAAGATCATCCGTATTCACACCGATATTCCTCGCATAAGTCACGTCCAGCGCGTGTTCCGCGTCCACAAACGCCGCGAGACCGCCTGCCTTCTGTGCCTCTGCGACAATGTGAAGCGCCAAAGTGGTCTTTCCCCCTGATTCCGGGCCGAATATCTCAATAACTCTTCCCCTAGGAACACCACCGACACCAAGGGCAAGATCAAGGCTTATGGAACCCGTCGATATGGCAGGCACATTCGATATAAATTCATCCCCGCCCAATCTCATAATAGAACCTTTTCCAAATTGCTTTTCGATCTGGGTTATAGCCAGATCAACAGATCTTTCTTTATCTGTATCAGATATCATAATAACCTCCCTTTATTTATACCCTCTGAAAAAATCGATCCAAAAATTTAAATCAGCGTCCGCCGAACGGAAAAGTGACAAGCTTTGTATATACCGCACCGCCGGGTTTAAGCTCGCTCTTAAAAAGTATCAGTTCCCGCACATCAAACCGGTGTCTGCCAAGCTCTCCTGTTTTTGCAATAATGTTTTCTGTCCCTGAGATTATTCCGCCGCGTGACAGGGTCCTTCCCAGCGTAAGGTGCGGCTTAAATGGCCTCTTTTCTTCCGGAAAACCGCATCCCTTCAAATCCTCTTCAATCTTAGCATGAAGAACCGTCAGCCTCTGTACATCTCCACCTGTGCCGAGCCATAATACCCTCGGCTTCTTCAAGCTGGGGAATCCCCCCGGCAAGCCTACGTTCAGTCTCATGGGGGCAATGTCTCTGACGTTTTTTTCGATAACTTCCGAAATACGGGCCACATCATCCTGAGATACATCGCCGAAAAACTTTAATGTAAGGTGCATTCCTTCCGGTTTGATCCACCTTATCCCTTTCAGTTCGGGCATTAACTTTTCTTTAATGCCTTCTATCAGATATTTTATGCCCGGCGGAAGTTCTATCGCCAGAAATGTCCTTATGGGTTTTCTGTCGTTCATGACAACCCTTTTCAAGGTTAGAGCCGATGGATAATTTTACATGCGCCGGCATTGTTATGTCAATCTACTACTCCAATCAGAAACTTCCTCAACATATTCAGAGCTATCTGCGACGATATCTCCTTTATTCTCCTGCGATCCCACCTGAACAGAAACCTGCGGCATGTGGTGCCTTCCCCTGTGGACAGCGCGACAAATACAGTCCCTACAGGCTTTCCCCCCGTTCCACCCGCAGGACCCGCGATACCTGTTGTAGACAAACCTATATCCGTGCCCGCAAGTCTTTTTACACCCTCCGCCATCAAGATGGCGACCTCTTCACTCACGGCACCATGTTTCTCTATGATTGAAGAGGGCACCCCTAAAAGTTCCACCTTTGAGGTATTGCTGTATGTGACTACACCCCTTTCCAGAAACACCGAGCTGCCCGGAACATCTGTCAGGCGGTCGGTTATCAGACCCCCGGTGCACGATTCAGCTATAGAAAGTGTCAATTCTCTGTCAGTTAAAAAAGCGGCTACCACTCCCTCCATGGTATCATCGTCATAACCGAATATATACCTGTGAAGTTTTCCTTCTATTCTTTCACAGGTGACTCGCAAATTTGCCTCCACATTGTTCCTGTCTTCGCCCCTGGATGTGACAACCAGATGTATCTCTGGAAACCGGGGATAAAAGCCGATACTCACTCCGGGAATCTCCAGATTTTCATGCGAAAGAGCCTGGTCTATTCGTGACTCGGTACGCCCAAAAGTCTTTATCGTCCTTTTCGCAATATGTTCACGATACGAGATCTTATCTCTGAAGAGTGGGATCACACCATCTGAGAACATTTTCCCTGCCTCGACAGGGACTCCCGGCATGACGGCGACAGGCTTACTGCCCCTCTCCAGGGAAAAACCGCAGGCAATACCAACAGGATTGTCTATGATACCCGCCCCTTCAGGAAACATGGCCTGTTTCGCGTTGTTTTCCGTCCACGGAATATTAAGTCTGTCGAATCGTTCTTTAAGCTGCTTGAGAACGGCTCCATCGGTGTATAAATCAAGGCCAAACACGCTGGCAACAGCTGCAGTTGTTATATCATCTGCGGTCGGACCGAGTCCTCCCGTGACGACTAGCGCGTCGGAGATTCCCAGAAGATAATCAAGGCCTCCGCCAATCGCGTCCCTGTCGTCACCAACCGTTATCACAGCTGACACGCCCCACCCTTGTGCGTGTAGCTCACGCGCAATAAAGGAAGAATTTGTATCTTGCGTCATGCCGCTTGTCAGCTCGTTTCCTATGGTCAGTATTCCGATATTCATTATATTTCTTTAAATCACAAATCTGAGAAGCAAAAGCAATATTATATTGCCGTAAATGCCGGCAACTATGTCATCACCTACAACGCCATAGCCTCCCGGAAGTTTCCTTTCGCAGAGGCGTATGGGAAATGGTTTGATAATGTCAAAGACTCGAAAGATTATAAATCCCCAGAATATATGCCAGACAGTCGGCGCAACGAGGAACATGGTAACCTGAAATCCCACTATTTCGTCAATAACGATCCGGCCCGGATCCTTTTCATTATATACCCTTTCCGCCTCATGCGAAACATAAACGGCAAAAAGCGAAAGGGCAACAACAGACAAGAGGTAAAGCGACCATGAAAAACGGGAAAAAACCATATATACAGGTATGCCAACCAGCGTCCCCGCCGTGCCGGGGGCAAAAGGCGAAAGACCACTGCCCAGACCCGTTGCCACAATCCTTATGAACCTGTCATACATGGTATCATGCCCCCTTACTTTACTGCACACAGGAGTACAATGACCACTCTCCTTTGTCAATGAATAACTCAAATCCTGCCGGAAGCAAGTAATCTGTCCGGTTGAGCTACCGGGATATGTCGAATGGAGTGGACAGCGACATTACAGGAAGTCCGGACCTGTGCTTTGAAGGAGTGCGCGTGGTCACGGACAAAGGGCTACGGGAAACCGGGAGGAGTGTTATCCATCGAGAGCAGACTGAGACCACCGGAACAATATTTCAAGTTTGAAACGAAAGAGCAGCGAATCGGTCGATATATCAGCAAAGACAGCGATTATAATGAACAGTAAGATATTGCAGAAAAAGAGTATTGTCGTTTCAGTTATGATGGCATCTTCCCTTACGACATTCATCGCAATTCAATGAATCCGGCATTGCCTTTAAATTGAACCCTTCCGGAATGGTCACAGCCCGGTGCTGTTCGGATTATGATAAGGAAACCCTGCAGCTTAATCCGCGTATTCCAGTTTTATGTCGTCAAGTTTCACCATGCCGTGGCGCTCTGCCCTGCTGTAAAAGTTAATCACGTCTCCGGCGAAACCGTATATCCTTCCCCCGGCCTTCACCTCATATTCATGCAGGGGTGCATAGGCCTCTATTCCCCTGCCTTCCGGGTACACCGTCTCTTTCGGTTCGTAATCTTCTATCTGGAGTCCCTCCGGCAACCCGTCAAACAGTTCCTTTAATTCATCCCCCAAATCCTTGGTATATGCCCTGTATCTAAACACGAAAGATGCCTGCACAATTTTCTTCTCTGAAACTAACTTTAAATCTATCTCTTCTTTTCGTCTCTCCATGGCATCTTTCAAGAGTCGTTGCTGAGAACAGTTGCCAATAATAATGTGAAGGCGGTTTCCTTTCATACCAACAAGGTGTAGCATATGGCCGAGTTTGCCTTCATTTTGCACATGATGGTCCTCACCAAAAATTGCCTCTCCCTGAATCCCCTTTCCCTCAAGGAATCCGATAACGAAACCCTTTACAAGATCGAGAGATCCTTCCACCACCATTTCACAATATTCCCTGTTCATACTGTAAACACCTTTCTTTGTATAATTTCTCACTCCCATTAAAAGAATATAAAGGTGACGAGGATAAAGAGAGGAACGAGAATAGGAATTGAGTATTTTATCATATATCCGAAGAAGCTGGGCATGTTTATACCAGCCTCCTCTGCTATGGACTTTACCATAAAGTTGGGAGCGTTGCCTATATAGGTATTCGCGCCCATAAAAACTGCTCCTGCGGAAATGGCCTTCAGATACAGGATAAACTCCGGGTTTGCCGTAGCTGCCTTCGCCGCGAGTGCGCCGGGTACCATAGCTTCTGTAATGCCAAGTTTACCGAGAGCAAGATTGAAAAAGGTAAGATATGTGGGGGCATTGTCAAGGAAGGATGACAAAGCACCGGTGACCCAGAAGTAGTGGTAGGATTCTTTTACAACAGACACAAGACCGGACAGGGCGCCTTCATTCCCCGCCTTCAATATTGCCAGCGCAGGAATGATTGTCATAAATATACCCGCGAACAGCTTCGCAACTTCCATAATGGGAAACCAACTGAAATCATTAGCCTCTCTCAATAGCTTGGATGTAAACACAAGGGAAAGAATCCCCATTGTTATGATGCCAAGATCTCTCACTATGCTCTGATATTCCAGATTCACCCCTATCACACTGAGATGTCCCGGTTTCCAGTAACCACTCATAAGTACAAGAATAATCACGCCAGCGAGAAACACAAAGTTGATAATCCCCTCTATCTTGAGGGGAATCTTTTCTTCTACAGATCCGGCGTGTACTTGTTTCTTCTCTTTCCTGTAATAAAGAGTGTCAACAACGAAAAACATTGCCAGCAATATTCCGGAGGCAGTCAACATGTGCGGAAGTATGTTCGCAGTCACCCAGAAGAATGGAACATTATGGAGAAACCCTAAAAAGAGGGGGGGGTCGCCCAGCGGTGTGAGAGAACCGCCTATATTCGCGACGAGAAATATGAAGAAACACACAACATGAGTCTTTTTAAGACGATCTTCGTTCGCCCTGAGAACCGGACGTATCATAACCATGGCCGCCCCTGTCGTGCCCACGCATGACGCCAGAATTGTGCCTATCAGCAGCATAACTGTATTGACTACAGGGGTGCCTTTCAGTGAACCGCCCACGACAATTCCTCCGGCTATCGTAAATAGTCCCCACAGGAGTATAATAAAGGGGATGTAGTCTATTAGATATATATGGAGTATATGGTGCAACGCTACCTTGTGATAGGTGAAAAGGAAGGGCACAGCAAAGAGCAAAGCCCAGAAGGCAGAGATCTTCCCGAAATGATTATGCCAGAAATGGGGTATCAGAAGCGGACACAGGGCTATAGATAAAAGAATCCCGGCAAAGGGAAGCGTCGTCCAGACAGGCAGCTCTGCCCCAATATCATGTACGCCATGGGCATGGACCACAGCCCCTGCCGCGATAGCGGAACCCTCAAAGACAAGGCTGATCAACACATAAATCAGGACAAATGTCAGGACATTCAGCAAACACTTTCTCGAATTCCTCACAAGTCAACTCCTTTGCCACATAAAAAACAAGCCAAGAGAGTTCGTCCCCCTTGGCTTCAATATCTTAACCTCCACATATCCGGACAGACAAGAAATTACGCAGAGAATCTCTCTACACCTTTTCTACAACCTTAAGCCTCGTGTTAGCCTTGTCCAAAGCGCTCTTTGCCTTCTCGTAATCGGCGTCCTCCTTGTTCATCCCGGCCAGTTTCGCTTCCGCCGATTCTTTGGACTTCTGCGCTTCTTCTTTTAGCGTTGACTCAACTTTCTCGATAGATTCAACAAGAACCGTTGCCTTGAGATTTGTTATTTCCGCATATCCTTCACCGGCAACATAATATGTTTTTTTGTTGTCTTTCGTATAATTGAGCTCACCGAATTTTACAGAGCTCAAGAACGGCGCATGACCAATCAATACCCCGAATTCGCCCTCGCTTCCCGATAATGTCACCTCTCCAACAATATCGCTGAATGCGAGTTTTTCAGGTGTAACTATCTCCAACATCAGTTCATCAGCCATCTAACAATCCTCCGGCTTAGTCTTCAGCAAATTCAGCTGCCCTTTTCTTAACATCTTCTATCCCCCCGACCATGTAAAATGCCTGCTCGGGAAGGTCATCATGTTCCCCATCCAGGATTTCCCTGAAAGCCTTTACCGTATCCGCAACTGTCACAAATTTGCCTTCGGTACCGGTAAACTGAGCGGCCACAAAGAAGGGTTGCGAAAGGAATCTCTGAATCTTTCTCGCCCTGCTGACTGTTAATTTGTCTTCTTCGGAAAGCTCATCCATGCCAAGAATAGCAATAATATCCTGGAGGTCTTTGTACTTCTGAAGCATAATCTGAACATCTCTTGCCGTCTGGTAATGCTCTTCACCCAGAACATTGGGATCAAGAATTCGAGATGTTGAATCAAGCGGATCAACTGCAGGATAGATTCCCAGTTCTGCGATAGGCCTTGAAAGGACAACCGTTCCGTCAAGGTGGGCAAATGTGGTAGCTGGAGCAGGGTCGGTCAGGTCATCTGCGGGGACATATACGCATTGCACCGCCGTGATGGAACCCTTGTTTGTCGAGGTGATTCTTTCCTGAAGTTCTCCCAAGTCCGTAGCCAGCGTCGGCTGATATCCGACCGCGGAAGGCATTCTTCCGAGGAGAGCCGATACTTCGGAACCCGCCTGCGTGAACCTGAATATATTATCAATAAAGAGGAGTACATCCTGTCCCTCTTCATCCCTGAAGTACTCTGCAACTGTGAGCGCCGTGAGCGCCACCCGGGCTCTCGCTCCCGGAGGTTCCGTCATCTGTCCATAGACAAGAGCCGCTTTGTCGATGACCCCTGATTCTTTCATTTCCAGATACAGGTCATTACCTTCTCTTGTCCTTTCACCGACACCACCAAATACCGAAATGCCTCCATGATGCATGGCGATGTTATGAATCAGTTCCATCATAACAACCGTCTTTCCAACACCCGCACCCCCGAACAATCCCATTTTCCCTCCACGGGGAAAGGGGACAAGGAGGTCAATAACCTTGACGCCTGTTTCAAGGACATGCACTGAGGTATCCTGCTCCAAGAATGAAGGAGACTCTCGATGAATCGGAGCTACATTTTTTGCGTCCACCGGTCCCAGACCATCAACCGGTTTCCCGATAACATTGAGTATCCTTCCCAGGCAGGCCTCTCCGACAGGAACTGTGATAGGGATTCCCGTATCTTTGGCTTCCATCCCCCTTACGAGACCATCCGTTATCTCCATGGCGATGCATCTGACCACATTATCACCGAGATGCTGAGCAACTTCCACAACAAGATTATCCTTTTCATCGTTAATGGTCGGGTTCGTAATAGTGAGAGCATTCATAATGTTGGGAAGATTCCCCTCTTCAAATTCCACATCGATCACGGGGCCAATTACCTGTACAATCTTTCCTGTATTCATTCCCATCTCCTTAAGTAATATCAATACTTTTATGTGCGGCTATTTCCCCGCCGCCAGCGCCTCTGTACCGCCTACAATATCCATGAGTTCAGCGGTGATGGCCGCCTGCCGTGCTCTGTTAAACTGCTGGGTCAGGCTCTGTATCATCTCTTCGCAATTACTCGTTGCATTATCCATCGCAACCATTCTGGAACCATGTTCGCCGGCTGACGTTTCCAGTAGTCCCCTGTATATAAGCACCCTCAAATACATGGGGATAATATGGGCCAAAAGCTGTTCTTCCGAAGGTTCGTAGATATATTCAATCGAGGATTCGGGGCTTGCTTCTTCCGACCCTACGGTAGATGCCGGCAGCAATCTGATTATGACAGGCTTTTGCGAGGCAATGTTCCGGAATTCATTGTAGCAGAGGTACAGTTCATCATACTCTTCCGCGACAAAGGGAGGCACCGCCTCCCCCGCAATTTCCGCGGCAAGACTCATATCAAAACTACCCAGTTTCTCTATATGCTCACTAACTATACTTTCTTTTTTCCTGAAAGAATCTCTTCCCTTTTTACCGACGGCAATCAACGACACTTCCTGGCCTTCAGCATTCTTTTCTTTTATAAAATTTGTAACTGCCTTTATTATATTCGTATTAAATCCGCCGCAGAGGCCTCTGTCCGACGTCATCATGATTACCCTGACCTTGCGTGGTTCACGCACGGCAAGCAGAGGGCTGGTGATCGATTCCGCTCGGCCGGCCAGACTGCCGAATACACCCATAAGCTTATCCGCATAAGGCCTGAATTTTTCCATTTTTAACTGTGCCGACTTCAATTTCGACGCCGCCACCATGTTCATAGCCCTAGTGATCTGTCTGGTCTTGTCTACGGCTACAGATTGTCTTTTAATCTCTTTTAATGATGCACCCATTAACAACCGCTCCCCTGTGCCATGTCCAGATTATAAAGTACCCGGATGCCGGTTTTTTTCTACTCGGTAACGAATACCGAATCAAATTCCGTCAACATATCTTTTATTCTGTTGTCCAGTTCCGGGTTGAGCTCCTGCTTCTCATCTATTTCTTTCATCAGATCCTGATATTTGCCATCCACAAAACTTAATAGCTGCTTTTCGTAATCCTTGATACTCTCTACAGGATATTTATCTACAAATCCCCTGACACCCGCATACAATATTACCACTTCCTGAGACAGGGACATCGGCTGATACTGAGGCTGCTTCAGGATTTCGACAAGCCTAACCCCTCTGTTCAGCTGCGCCTGAGTTGCCTTGTCGAGATCGCTCCCGAACTGCGCGAAAGAGGCCAGCTCTCTGTACTGCGCGAGGTCAAGCTTCAAGGTGCCGGCAACCTGTTTCATAGCCTTTACCTGTGCCGCGCCACCAACCCTTGAGACAGACAGGCCGACATTGATCGCGGGCCGTACGCCGGAATAGAACAGATCCGGCTCAAGGTAGACCTGACCGTCGGTGATGGAAATAACGTTCGTGGGAATAAACGCGGAGACATCCCCGGCCTGGGTCTCGATAATGGGGAGTGCTGTGAGAGAACCACCGCCCAGTTTTTCGTTCACTCTGGCGGCTCGTTCCAGAAGTCTCGAGTGATTATAGAAGATATCTCCGGGATATGCTTCACGTCCGGGTGGCCTTCTCAGGAGAAGCGATATCTGCCGGTAGGCCACTGCCTGTTTAGAGAGGTCGTCATACATTATCAGGGCATCCTGCCCGTTGTCCCTGAAATATTCTCCAATGCTGCATCCCCCGAACGCGGCTATATACTGCAACGTTCCCGGATCACTGGCACAGGCTGAAACAACGCATGTATAACTCATGGCATCGTGTTTTCTAAGTACTTCCACCACCTGCGCCACCGTCGATTTCTTCTGTCCTATGGCAACATATATGCATTTGATTCCGGTATCCTTCTGCCTTATAATGGCGTCTATGCATATCGCCGTTTTACCTGTCTGGCGGTCCCCGATGATGAGTTCTCTCTGTCCCCTTCCGACAGGTGTCATGGCATCAACGGATTTCAATCCCGTATAGACAGGCTGGCTAACCGGCTGTCTGTCGATAACACCGGGCGCGACCATTTCTATCCTGCTGTATGTGTCTGTCTCTATCGGGCCTTTCCCGTCCAGAGGCGCTCCTGTGGCATCAATAACGCGCCCCAGAACGGCCTCTCCTACAGGAACCTGCGCTATCTTGCCTGTCCTCTTGACAATATCGCCCTCTTTGATATGTATATCTTCACCCAGGATAGCGACACCAACATTGTCTCTTTCAAGGTTGAGCACCATTCCCAATATACCACCAGGAAACTCCAGAAGTTCCATGGCCATGGCATTTTCCACGCCGTAAACTCTGGCAATACCATCCCCAACCGACAGGACAGTGCCTGTTTCACTGACATCCAGTTTTTTCGCATAATCCTTTATCTGTTTGGAAATTACCTGTGTTATTTCCTCTGCCCTGATTGCATCCATTCTTTACATCTCCTCCCTTATGAGCCCCCTTATGTCATTCAGCTGAGCTTTAACACTGCCATCGTAAAGGGTATCGCCGACCCCTATAACAACACCACCCAACAATGATGGATCTTCGTCAATAACCATCTCAACATTTTTTCCGGTCAGACCTTCCATCTGTTTCCTGATCCTTGTGGACAGTTTACTTGACAGTGGAAATGCCGTTTTCACGCCGACTCTTACTTTATTTAAAACATCATCCATATATCTTTGATAGCACTCTTCAATCTGCTCAAGGACATCAACCCTTCTCTTATCCACCAGCAACATCAGAAAATTCGACGTAGTGGTCGACATGCTGATCTTATCAAGAATATCTCCTATAACAGCTGATTTATCAGAATTGTCAAATACGGGATTGGCAAAAAATTCCGCCAAATCTTCGCTTTTTTTCAATATGGAAGAGAATTCTTTAAGCTCACCATAGATGTCCTCTATTTTATCTTCCTTTTGCGCTATATCAAACAACGCTCGGGCATATCTCTTTGCAATATCGCTCCCAATCAATTTCGGCTCACCATCCTATCCAAGAAATCGTTAACTATATTCTCGTGATCTTTTTCTTTGATATTCTTCTTTAAAATTTCCTCGGCCATCTTAATAGAAAATCCTGCGGCCTCTGTCCTGATTTGATTAAGGGCCTTTTTAAATTCTTGATCCATCCTGGCCTTTGAATCTTCCTCCATTTTTTCGGCGGTTTTTTTCGCCTCTTCTATAATCTTTTCTTTCTCGGCAAGTCCCTGAGCCTTTATCATGCCGGAGATTTCCTGTATCTCTGCCGCGGCCTTGTCCAACCTGGCGGAATGCTCCTCAAATCTCTTTTCCGCTTCCTCTTTTGCCGCTACCGCTTCTTCCAGTGAAACCCTGATGGACTCACGATCACCGACGAAGAAATTTTTGATAGCCTTGGCCGAAAGTTTGTAAAGAATTACAATCAATACGACAAAATTAAGAAATCTCCACCCAAAATTGATAAAGCTTGCCTTGTTATGATCCTCTCCATGATGTTCCTCTTCGGCAATATCTTCCATGGAAACATCTTCGGCTTCTATTTCTATGCCTTCCTTCGCCCCGGTGCTCTGCAGAGTCTTTTCGCTTTGTAGATTGCCTTCACTCTTCTGGCTGCTATCCGCAACGGCAAAGGTGGTGGAAACCAGTAACAATATCGAGATTAAACCAAAAACAACTAAAAGGCGTTTCATCTATATATCCCTTCCCAATATCTTTTCAGAAATCTCCGTAGCTATCGTTCTGGTTTGATCCCGCAGGACACCTCTGGCTTTATCCGTTTCACCCTGCAGTTTGGTCTTAAAGTCTCCCAGTTTTTCCGAGATCTCATCCCTTACTTTTCCGATTATCGTCTTCCCCTGCTCTGCTCCCTCTTCTTCAATTTCGTTTTTCTGAACAGTAGCTTCTACTTTTGCCTGGCGTATTTTACTCTCGTATTCGGCCATGTTATGCTCTATTGTTTCGTTGAGAGCTTTCACTTTTTCATCCGACTCTTCAATCTTTTTATTTCTCTTTTCGATAATTTTTAAGACAGGCTTATAAAGAAGAAAATTTAGTACGAAAATCAATACGATGAAATTGACTGTTTGGATCCAGACTGTGAAATTTAACTCTACCATTATTGCTCACCATTCTTTGGGCTAAGTATTATGTGAGAAATATTCGAAAGTTAGAAACTGATAGACTGGCAAGAAGTCTCGGCAGTTTGTCATTCCGAGTAAAACGAGAAATCTGATATAATGTAACACACCAAAAACTCAAAAACTCTTCCTCTGATCGAGATAAAAGATTCTCTGAATTTGACTTCTTATAACTGTGCAAAAACTACCTTGAAAAACTTCCATCAAGATACTTGCCAAAATCGGAGAGTACTAACCACAACTCCGGAACCTTGTCAAGTTTTTTTGGCAAGAGACCACATTTTAATATCATCATCTTTCGATAACAAAGGAGTCGAACTTTTGTGATATTTTTCGATAAGATAATTTTTGCTATTCGCCTGTTTCGCTCCTTGAATTTTCAATTCTATCCTTGTCCGACATCTGACAAGCGCCATCGATTATCGCGCCTTCTTTCACCTCAAGAATTGCTGTCTTTATGTTTCCTGAAAGTTTGCCCGTCGGTGAGATCTCCACCCTTTGCTTGATATTGAGATCTCCCCTCACTTCACCTGAAATCAGTATGTTGTCAACCGCAATATCCGCTTCGATATAGGCGCCCTCCCCTACGATCAGCGTTCCACTGCCTAATACCTCACCCTTGAATTCTCCGTCAATTCTCACCAAACCACTTAAAACAAGGTTTCCATTGAACTCTGCTCCCTTACCTAAAAATGCCTTCATATCCTCACCACCAATGTCTTTCTTTCTATTCATCATTCAAGCTCCCCTCTCTGCGTCTCCTCCCCGACCCGGATAAGCCGGAATCAAAAAGGTAGTGTTTAATATTTTTGCCATTTTTTCAAGAACTTTACAATCAGGAAACTGAAAAGTCTGCCTGCTGTATTTACAAGGCCGTCAAGGTTGATGCACTCATAAAAAATCAAGATTGGACGGCAAAGTAAAAAGCTTCAAATTCAAGGCGTGCAAATCTTGAGGAATGAGGTGTACTTACGGTACGCCGCAGTGACAAAAGGTGCAGCGGAACGCCGAAGTTGGACTTTTTACAAAGCCGTCAAGGTTGAAGAATAAACCTCCTCATACTTACATTCATCAGCAGACCCGCTCCCATCATCAAAATAATCATCGAAGATCCTCCATAGCTGAAAAAAGGAAGAGGTATTCCCACGACAGGTAATATGCCGATAACCATGCCGATATTGATGAGTATGCCCCAGAAAACAAACATTGTTACTCCAAAGGCCATCAATGCCCCGGGGAAATCTCTGGAGTGTCGCACAATCTTTAAACCCCACAGGACCAACGCGAGAAATATAAACATCAGGACAAATACCCCCAGGAAACCCCATTCCTCGGCAAAAACGGAGAAGGCAAAGTCCGTCTGTTGTTCAGGCAAAAATCTTAGCTGCGTCTGAGTTCCTTGTAAAAATCCCTTTCCCCAGATGCCACCGGAACCAATGGCAATTATGGATTGTATGATATGGTAACCAGCCCCGAGTGGATCCCGTTCAGGGTTTAGAAAGGTGAGTATCCTTTCTCTCTGATAATCCTTGATAAGGAACCAGCACAGCGGGGTTAATATCATACTGCCCGAGATAAAGCATACAAGAAATTTCCTGCCGACCCCAACGAAAACCGCCATGCAGAAAACCAGAATCACCAGAAATATGGCAGTACCCAGATCCGGTTGCTTTACTATCAACAAGAACGGTATCCCGAGGATCACAAGCAGGGTCACCAGATTACCGAAGTTATACCCCTTATCAATGTTATCGTTAAAATACCTTGCCAGAACAATAACTATCGTCAGTTTCATCAATTCCGACGGCTGAAAGGAAAATCCCCCCAGGGCCAGCCATCTCTGCGAACCGTGCGTCATATTTCCGTAGAAGAAAACCAGCAAAAGAAGCAGAAGGGAAACCGCGTAAATAATATAGGCATGCCTTATGATAATACGATAATCCATACTGAAGACAATAATCATCATAATGAGCCCCAGCAAGATCCATAATATCTGTTTCATATAGAGAGGTTCTCGTCCCGCGCACAGGTTATAACCGGAGCTATAGAGATTCAAAATACCTATGCCGCTTATCAAAAGCACCAATCCCAGAAGTACCCAGTCAAAATTAGAAAATAATCTGCGATCAACCTTCACGTTTTCCCCTTTTTTGCTCAAGATTAAAATATCCGTCAACAATCCTGCGTGCAATGGGAGCGGAAACAGAGCCGCCATGTCCTCCATGTTCCACAATAACCAGAGTCGCTATTGTGGGGTCTTTGTACGGCGCAAAACAGACAAACAGGGCATGATCCCTGTACTTATATGGAATTTCTTTTATATCAGGTTTTTCCTCATCCTGAGGCATTCCAACAACCTGCGCCGTGCCCGTTTTTCCACAGACATCCTTTTCTTTCCTTTTCAATGCCCAACCAGTGCCGTGGGGTTCATTAACCGCTCCCCACAGTGCGTATCTTAATATATCAATATTCTTCTTGCTAACGGAAACTATTCTCTCTTTTTCAGGAGGAAACGTCTCGATTACCTGACCATCCGTCGTTTCAATCTTCTTTACAAGCCGCGGCTTATAGAGAATCCCGCCGTTGGCTATTACGCAATATGCTCTAAGCAGCTGCAGGGGTGTAACGAGAGTAAATCCCTGACCTATGGATAACGAGGTGGTTTCGCCCTTCTGCCAGGGTTCTCCATATTTTCTCATCTTCCACTCTTTTGTAGGCACCAAGCCCTTTTTTTCTCCGGGAAGAGATATGCCCGTTTTATATCCAAACCCAAATTTTCCGGCATACTCCGCCAGTTTATCAACACCAAGCATCTCTCCCAGATGATAAAAATAGACGTCACACGATTCCACTATGGCGCGATGCAGGCTCACCATACCATGGCCTCTTTTTTTCCAGCACCTGAAAGTTCTATTCCCCATCTGGTATGTGCCGTCACAAAATATTTCGGTATTTTCTGTTATTAAACCCTCCTCAAGAGCTGCGGCCGCTACAATCAGTTTATAGGTGGAACCGGGAGGATACTGCCCCGAGATAGCCCTGTTCTGTAAGGGACATAGCGAATCTTCCGTCAGTTTTTCCCATTTGTCCCCGGATATCCCGCGGTTAAACAGGTTTGGATCAAAAGACGGCTTGCTCACCATTGCCATAACGGAGCCGGTGCGCGGGTCCATAACAATCGCCGTTCCCGCCTTCTTCTGAAAGGCGTCCCGGCAGATCTTCTGAAGATCCGCATCTATGTTGAGAACAACATTGTAACCGGAAACAGGCTTGACTTCTCCCAATACGTTCAGTCTTCTCCCGGCGACATCCACTTCCACCTGTTCCCCACCGCTCTCACCCTTGAGATATCGACCCAGAGATTTCTCAATCCCGTATTTCCCTACTATGTCATTTGACCTGTAACCGGAGTAAACATCCTTCCCCAGCTCAGAACTGCTTATATTTCCAACATAACCAAGGATGTGGGCCATCATCTCTCCATATATATATTCCCTTACAGGGACAACATCGACAACCACACCGGGCAGATCCAGAGAATTGGTTTCCACCGCGGCCAGTTTATCTCTGTCTATATTCTTGCAGATTCTGACAGGGACAAAAGACCTTCCTGACTTTAAAGAGGCCTTTCCGCAGGATATTGCTTCTTCGCCAAGATCGCAAAGCTTTGTTAGTTTGTTTATAACATCTTCTACATCCTTTGCGTCCTCAGGAATTATGGATATATCGAAAGAGGATTGATTATCCACCAGAATATTCCCGTGAGTATCCATTATTAATCCCCTGAGGGGTTTTATTTCCTGGATGCGAACCCGGTTGTTCTCAGAGCGCTTCCTCAAGTCGTCTCCCCTGACAACCTGGAGGTACCATATCCTGGCAATCAGGAGAAAAAAGGCAAGAGATACCAGCCATATAATCACTTGAATTTTTTTCCTGAACTTTACAGGATCATAGTTGGTCAGGCGATCTTGCTTCCCAGACATTGAATAAAACCTCAAGACGATGAAACAGGACAAAGAAGGCAGGCGCGAATACGCCGGCAGCTACAGCCTGGAGGAGCGAAGTATTCAGTATATCATAAAACACATTAATGCCGTACAAACTCCTGTACATCAAAATTATCAGGAATTTCTCAAAGAGGACACATACAAATATAAAGCCCATGGTAAAAACCATTCCCCTGGCATATACCTTGAGTGAAGCCCCTCTGGAAATCAAAAATATCAGTACATAACTAAGCACAAAGAAACCCGGCACAACACCTGTAATACAATCCAGTAAAAAACCGAGGACAAAGGCCAATGTGATACCCCTTATCATACTCAGGTAAAAACCCGCATATACAACCAATATCAATGATATCTCCAATCCCGTCTTCCCGAAAAAAAGTATGTCAAAAACGGTTACCTGAATTACCAGTAAGAGCAGTGAGAAAATCGGTAACAGGAGATAATATATCATCCATTGTCCTCCTTTTCTCTTAATATAACCAGCACCTCCTCCAGTCTGGCAATATCGGCCGCGGGATGTACCATGATTTTCTGGAATAAACCGACTTCTCCTTTTTTCACTACGGCAACCTTTCCGATAAGTAACCCCCGAGGGAATACCCCGGCAAGACCTGAAGACACTACTACATCTCCGGTTTTCACGTCTTCGGATTTCTGAACGTATCTCAGCTCGCACCCGGAACTGCCACAACCTCGGAGCACGCCCTGACATCTGTTTCTCTGGACAAGAACATCGATATTACTGTTATAATCCACAAGGAGAAGTACCTTGGATACGTTCCGCGAAGTTTCCATTATTCTGCCAGCCACACCCCCCGTACCCATCACCGGAAATCCTGTTTTTATTCCGTCAGCAGTCCCCTTATTGATCAATACCGTTTTGAATACGGAGGACCTGTTTCTTCCCACAACTCTGGCTGCAACTGTTGTAAACTCGAAACCTTTTTTCATATTCATGATTTCTCTGAGTCTTGCGCATTCAAGGGACATCTCACGATAATCACCTACATCTCTCACCAGAGACACAATTTTGGCCTCCAACTCCTTGTTTTTTCTTTCCAGCCCAACCAGCATGACATACCTTTTCCACGCCCCGCCAACGGAACTGAAAACCGAATCAACTGCACACTCCAGAGGATCCACCGCCTCCAGTACGATTTTTCTGAAGAAACTCATCCTTTCAGGTGATTTAAAATTAAGGGAAAAGACTATAAGAGAAACAACTACAAAGACAACTATTGCGGTAATGGTGTAATATTTCCTGGGAGATGCCATTTCTTATCCTAACCCCGATAAACGGGATAAGCGCGTTAACGAAATTGTTTTCTGCCAAAAAACGCAGAAAATAATTTCTAACTTACTGACCTGGACGAGCCGGGACCAAAAAGGCAATGTTTAATTTTAGATGTTTAATGTTTAATTAAAAACGTCATCACGAAAGTACGAGGGCAAGGCTTCCAGGGGAAAAACATTGTAATCCGGCAATTGCTGGTGGCTATAACTGGATCGTCACCTCTTTTAATATATGTAGTTCATCCAGGGCCTTACCGGCGCCTCTGGCCACTGCTGAGAGCGGGTCATCCGCTATCGTTATGGGCAATCCTGTTTTTTCCCTGAGGAGTACATCCAAGTTTCTCAGGAGAGCGCCGCCACCTGCCAGCACTATGCCCCTGTCGACGATATCACCTGCCAGCTCCGGCGGGGCATTTTCCAAGGCATCTTTTATGGCATCAATTATAACACCCACGGGCTCCGACATTGCCTCCATCACCTCTTCGGAATTTATCTCAACAATCTTGGGAATGCCCGATATAATGTCCCGCCCCTTGACATCCACTGTTTTTATCTCGTCCTCCGGATACGCGCACCCGATAGTGATTTTTATCATTTCACCTGTTCTCTCACCTATGAGAAGACTGTATTTTCTCTTCATATACTGCACAATAGCGTTATCTATCTTGTCCCCTGCAACCCTGACAGAATTCGAATAGACAATGCCGGCCAGTGAAATCACTGCAACCTCTGTAGTGCCTCCCCCTATATCCACGACCATGGAACTCACGGGCTCTGTTATCGGAAGACCGGCCCCTATCGCGGCAGCCATAGGCTCTTCAATAAGATAGACCTCTCTTGCCCCGGCCGACTCGGCGGTTTCCTTGACCGCTCTCCTCTCGACCGGGGTAATCCCCGAGGGAATAGATATTATGATTCTTGGGCGCACAAAGGTCCTTCTGTTATGGACACGGAGTATAAAGTGGCGCAACATGGCTTCCGTAGTCTCAAAATCAGCTATCACGCCGTCCTTCATGGGCCTTATAGCCACAATGTTTCCGGGTGTCTTACCCAACATCATCTTTGCGTCCGCTCCCACAGCGAGGATTTTCTTTGTTCCTCTTAAGTCCCTGTGCACGGCGACAACCGAGGGCTCATCCAAAACAATGCCTTTCCCCTTAACATAAACCAAGGTATTCGCCGTCCCCAGATCAATAGCCAGATCATTCGATACTACACCAAGAATATAATCAAATAGCAAGCTTCTAACCTCCCCTGTTCATCATAATCGGTCTCCTCCTATACAGTATTTCAATAGCCTAATCAATTAAAAATGTCCCCGGCTCCACCGTTGTCGGATTTGCAAAAAGTTTGACACTCTTCAAAAAATCATAACCATTCACGGATAAAGTGACAAACAGGTTCACAGACATTGAGCAGGTATCAGATGAGAAACCGGGGACTGTGAACCGGGAACTGTAAACGGGTATAGAAAATCATTGCATTTTGGGAATTACTATACTACTAATGCCACTTGTTAAAATTGATGTACCCGTAAACATTGAAAGGTAAACCGTTAAGATATGCTTCAGCTAATGCGAAAACATGCCAGAAACTGGCTCATGAAGGTTATTCTTGGTATCATTATTCTTGTCTTTGTCTTCTACTTCGGATCTATGCGGGGAAGACAAATAACTGAAACAGTCGCAGAGATCGACGGATCTCTGATAGCCTACGCAGAATTCCAGAGAGAATATCAGAATCTGTTGGACTTCTACCGTCAGCAATATGACAACAACCTTACCGATGATCTGCTGAAAAAATTGAATTTGAAACAACAGGCATTCGACAGACTTATAAATCAGGCGGTGATCCTGTCAAAGGCCGATGAGTTGAACTTGGATATAAGTGACGATGAACTGAAGGCATCCATTCTTTCCTATCCGGCCTTCCAGAGAAATGGTATTTTTGACAACAACTTGTACCAGCGAGCCCTTCGGTATCAGAAGCTGACACCCGAGGATTTTGAGGCCATCCAGGGACGGATGTTAAAAATAGAAAAGCTGGAGAGACTTATCAAGGAATCGGCAAAGGTATCCGAGAAAGAAGTCCGCGATATCTACAATATCCAGAATAGGAAGATCAATGTGAGTTTCATAGCGATAGACACAAATAGCATCAAGATCAAAACAGAGCCCTCCGAAGAAGATCTTGAAAGATACCTCGAAGAATACAGCGAAGAGTTTCGGATGCCTCAGAGAGCAAAGATTGAATATATTATCTTCAAGGGAGAGTCTTTTGCCAGGATTGCGGATATATCGGACGAAGAGATAGAAGAATATTATGATTATCATGAAAATGAGTTCGAAGACAATGGAAAGACAAAACCCCTGCCGGAGGTAAAAGACAGAATTGTCTCCAGATTGAGATCTATAAAGGGTATGGACGCAGCATTCAAAGCGGCGGCAAAGGCACATGACACAATCTACCAAGAGGAAAATTTCGAAGAGTACGCCGAAAAACATGGGTTCGAGATAAAAACCTCGGAATTTTCCCGAGATGTCTCTCCTACCGGTCAATTATCCGGCCTTCAGGATCTAAGCGAGTATGTATTCGGGCTGGAGAAGGGCGACTTGGGGCGTGTCTTCTCCGATAAGAATAACCATTATGTGTTCAAACTTGTATCACTGAAGCCTTCCTATATACCCCGGCTTGGAGAAATCGCGGAGAAGATCAAAAAAAGCTACGTGAAAAGTGCGTCCATCAGGTTGTGCAAAGAAAAAGCTGAGAGGATACTTGACCGCCTGAAAACCGGAACGAATATGACAAAGCTCTCCAGGGATGAAGGCCTGAAGTTATCGGAGACCGGATTATTTCTGCCGGGGCCTGACATACCGAAGATCGGATTCTCCCCGGACCTTAAAGAAGCCCTCTTTAAAATATCCGCGAAGAGGCCTTTCCCGGATAATGTATTCTTCATTAATGGAAATTATGTTGTGGTAAAGTTTAAAGCAGAGGGTAAGTTAAACGAAAGGGAATGGGAGACAAATAAAGATCCCCTGAAAAATTATCTCTTGAGGCTGAAGGAAGAACAATACTTTATGTCGTGGCTGGAGGGCACCAAGAAAAATATGGCCGATAGAAAACGCTTGAAAATACTCAAGAAAGCGGAAGATCTCTAAAAAGCTAACCCCGTTCTTTCGCGCATTCTGCCGCACAGATCCCCCCCCCGGACAGTCTCCCGGGCTGTTTGTCACCTGATAATATGGATTTCTCATGATCTTGTCTTAGAGTGGAGCAGACATGAACATCTCCGGACCAAATGAACTGTTAGAAAATGTGATCAACAGAAATCTCTGCACGGGATGCGGAGCGTGTGTTGATCTATGCCCCTATTTTAAATCATACAGGGGGAAAACGACTATGCTGTTTCCCTGCACACTTCCACAGGGAAGATGCTTCGCCTATTGCCCCCGCCTCGAAGTTGATTTAGATTATCTGTCCGGAAAATACTTTGAAAAACCATATAACAGCGACCCCCTGGGATTTTACAAATCGATTGTGACATCCAGAGCCAGCGAAAAATTTACCGGAAACAGCTTCCAGGCCGGGGGGACGGTATCAGCAATAATGTACTTTGCCCTGGAAAGAGGTTATATCGACGGAGCGGTACTCACCGGTCAGGAAGGTATCCTTCCAACGCCGCGCATCGTAATGAACCCGGAGGATGTGCTGTCATGTGGTTCCTCCAAGTACACCGCCGCCCCCACACTTTCCGCAGTAAACAGGGCAATAGAAGAAGGATTGAACCGCATAGGAATTGTGTCAACCCCGTGCCAGGCACTGTCAACAGCCATGCTGAGAGCAAACCCTCTGGAAGAAAAAGATTTCACTGATCCTGTCGGCCTGGTCGTAGGCATCTTCTGCACCTGGGCCCTTGATTTCAGAGCTTTTGAACCATTCATAGCATCACGTGTAGATATTAATACTATAACAAAAACAGATATTCCGCCGCCCCCCGCTGAAGTTATGGAGGTATATACAAGCGATGGAAGCAAGCTGCAGATCCCGCTGGAAGAGATAAGAAATCTGGTCCCCGACGCCTGCTCCTACTGCATGGATATGACCTCGGAGTTTTCTGACATATCGGTTGGCGTGCTGGAGGGAGATCCCGGAAGAAACACCCTTATAATAAGAACCGAAAGGGGGAAAATGATCGTTGATGAAGCCGTGAGAGAAGGATATCTGATCGTTGACGACATGCCGGAGATAAATCTCGAACACCTGAAATGGGCTGCCGGCAACAAAAAGAAGAAAGCGTTGCTCAAGGCGCATAAAGAGGGCATGGTGAACAACCCGGGGAAGGATAAGATATCATATATCAGGCTGAATAACGAAACCCTCGAAGAGATTATTGCCTGAGCACAGGGAGAATATTATGTCGTACCTGACCGACAATCAAAATAACGATTATCTGCTTATGGGTAACGAGGCGATCGCGCGGGGCGCCCTGGAAGGGGGCGTTAATGTCGCGTCGGGATACCCCGGGACCCCTTCGTCGGAGATTATAGAGGCCCTTTCCAGCGTGGCGAAGGAGCGTAACCTGTATGTGGAATGGTCAATAAACGAGAAGGTTGCCCTGGAAGTGGCCGCATCGGCATCTTTTGCCGGACTTCGCACGATGTGTGTAATGAAACAGAACGGCGTAAATGTGGCGTCTGACTTTCTGCTTCACCTGGCAAGTTCCGGCACACGGGGAGGGATGGTTCTCGTTGCGTGTGATGATCCGGGAGCTCTTTCCAGTGTAAATGAAGGCGAATCCAGACCATTCGCGCGACTTGTAGAAATACCCCTCCTTGAACCGGGAGATTTTCAGGAAGCAAAAGATATAACAAAATGGGCGTTTGAACTCTCCGAAGAGATCAGGAACATCGTAATGATACGTAGCGTCACCAGGATGTCACATGCCAGCGGAAATGTACGATACGAGCGGCTCCCGGATACCAACGCAAAAGCAGATTTCAGATTTGACGGCCCACTTTCCGATCCCGAAACCGGACCCGTAATCAGCATGGTAGTGGGAATCTCGGAACTCCAGCACGTCCCTCAGCAGGAAAAGATAAAAAAGGCCGCAGAGATATTTGAAGATTGTCCATTCAATACGTATGAAGGACCTGAAAAACCTGAATTGCTGATCATCACCAGCAGCGCGTGCACCCTGTACAGCAGAGAAGCCATAAGCCTCTTAAACGTGAAGGACAGGGTTGGAATCCTGAAACTGGCGACAACCTGGCCTCTTCCGCCAAGACTTATCAAAAAATATCTGTCCGTCACAGACAGGATTTTAGTGGTGGAGGAAGTTCTCCCCATACTTGAAGAAAATATAAAGATTCTGGCCGCGGAGATGGCACACGAGATAGGTCCCAAGACATTCTACGGAAAGAATGCGGGCAACATTCCATCGGTGGGAGAGTTAAATCCGGATATTGTGGTATCGGCCCTCTCTACCATACTTGATGTCCGGGTGGAAAGCGTATCGGAATCGTTCGTGAAAGAGGCCGCGGCGCTTATCGAAACCGGGATTCCGGTTCGTGGACTGACCATGTGTCCCGGCTGTCCGCACAGGGCATCGTTATGGTCTATACATAACGCGTTGGAGATGGATGGAAGAAAAGGGTTTGTCTGCGGAGATATAGGTTGCTATGTGGCAGGGCTCTGGCCTGGAGGTTTTAACACGGTAAAGACATTACATTCAATGGGCTCCGGGAGCGGTATTGCCGGCGGCTTCGGGAAACTCAGACAATTTGGTATGGACCAGCCGGTATTGTCCATATGCGGCGATTCTACATTCTTTCACGCGGCGATGCCGGCCCTTGCCAATGCGATACATCATAAATCACCCTTTACCATGATTATATTGGATAACCGCGGCGCGGCAATGACCGGATTCCAACCTCACCCGGGGACACCGGTAAACGCCATGGGAGAGGCTGTGCCGTCGCTGGATATAGCGGAGATATGCAGGGCAATGGGAGCAACGGTGGAAATAAGAAACCCGTTCGATATCGAAGAGACTCAGCAAACTCTTCATCATCTGATAGAGCATCAGGAGGGAACAAAGGTACTGATACTGAGCCAGGCATGCGCTCTCAGCCCCGAACGAAAAGACAATCCGAAATACAGGATGAAGGTCGATGAAGAGATCTGCATCGGCGGGAATTGCGGGTGTAACCGCCTCTGTACACGCATATTCGGCTGTCCGGGACTTTTATGGGACGAAGAAAAGGGCGTAAGCAAAATCAATGACATCATGTGTACAGGTTGCGGCGTCTGTGCCGACATCTGTCCCGCAGGGGCCATAAAGAGAGAAGAGGTGGCAGAGTATGTCGGATAACCTGTTGAAAGATCCATACAATATTATAATCACAGGTGTCGGAGGGCAGGGAAATGTGATGGCTTCCAGGCTTCTGGGAAACATGCTGGTCGGCAGGGGATATTATGTCACGATAGGTGAAACATTCGGGGCCTCTCAGCGTGGAGGATCCGTCATGAGTCATATGAGGATATCAAAGAAATCCATCTGGAGTCCCCAGATACCGGAATATAAGGCTGACCTGATAATCGCAATCGAACCTGTTGAGGGAATCCGGGTGTTGGCCAGGTACGGCAACCCGGCGGTAAAACTGTTGTGCAATTCTCACCCAGTCTATCCGTCAAGTGTTATCCGTGGCGAGACCGGTTATCCCTCTCCGGAAAAGATAGAAAGCTCCGTCAGAGATCTGGCACCGGACACAACCTTCATGAACGCCACTGAAAAAGCGGTAAGCCTCGGAAATTCCATACTGGCCGGTATCGTATTGCTGGGAACCGCGTGCGGTGCGGGCGTACTTCCACTGGACAGAGAAGACTTCCATGAAACAATCGTGAACAGGCTGGAAAATCAGCAGGTCGAACTGAATATGAAGGCATTTGATATGGGCTTCCGGCTGTTGAAAAATTGACAGGGACACCCCCTGCCGCCCCTACTGCCGGGCGGCTGATCTTCCCGCAAGCCAGCCGGTAGAAAACGCAGCCTGCAGGTTATAGCCCCCGGTGTCGGCATCTATGTCGATTACCTCACCCGCGAAATAGAGCCCGGCGATAAGACGTGACGCCATCGTGCGCGGATCTATCTCTCCTGTGTTTATACCTCCGGCGGTAATGATGGCCTCGGAGATGGGACGCGTTCCGGTTACCTCGAGACGGAAATTCTTGAGCCATGTTCTCAGACGTTTTCTCTCCCTTGCGGTAATCTGGTGACCCCTTCTGTCCGGTGGGATCCCGGTAAGCTCCATGCAAACGGGTATCAATTTCCCGGGCAACAGCTCTTCCAGCAACGTCTGAAACTTACGTTTCCCATGCGCGTCAAGATCGCGCAGAAGCCTTTCATCCAGTTTACGTTCATCCAGGGCAGGTTTGAGATCAATAGAGATAATCACCCTGCCGCCCATATTCAGCGCGTCCGTCGCCACGCCGCTGAGAGAAAGAATTATCGGCCCCGAAAGGCCGAAATGCGTGAAGATCATTTCTCCAAACGCCTCACCCTGTTTTCCGCCGTCAACCAGGACTCTGACGTTCACATTGCGCATACTGAGGCCCTGCAGACGCTGCGCCACATCACCCCCTGTTTCCAGAGGGATTAACGCCGGACGCACCGGCACTATTGAATGCTCCGCCGACCGTGCCAGACGATACCCGTCGCCGGTTGAACCGGTGGCAGGGTAAGACACACCCCCGGTCGCGATAATAACAGCATCGGCAGGATATGTCTGCCCGCTGGAATCACGCACACCGCAAACCTTCCGTCCTTCGATAAGCAGACCATCCACGGATACTTTCCGCCGCACTGTTACGCCCTGCTTTCGCATCCATCCCGTCAATGCGTTCACTATATCCCTTGCCTGACTGCTTACCGGGAAAACACGGCCACCGCGTTCGGCAATGGTAGAAACACCCAGATCTTCAAAAAACGCCGCAAGCTCATCATTCGAAAACCGGTGAAAGGCCTGCCGGAGAAAAGTGCCATTGGACCCGAAGTGCGAAATAAACTCCGGGAGTGAAGCCACATTTGTGAGATTGCATCGCCCCTTGCCCGTGATGCCGAGCTTGCGTCCCGGACGGTGCATTTTCTCAAGAAGCAGCGTATCCGCACCCATTTCGGCTGCCTGTCCTGAGGCCATCATGCCGGACGCGCCACCGCCGACTACAATAACATTACGCTTTACCATTTCAGACCATTATATTGAGAGGCTCTATAAACTCGGGGTCTTCCTTCTCCATGATTTCAATGATATGCTTGTGTAGTCTTTTCTTCTGTTGCTCAAATATCGCTCTCTTTTTGATGAAGGTCCCCGCAAAGGCTGTTGCGTCTTCAAGGAGGGCTTGAGCGTTCTCACACGCCTTTACAATCACGTGGCTTGCCTCCAGTTCCTTCGCGGTTGCCCTTTTCCCGCTGTATACAAGTTCTTCAAGTTTGTAATAGGGAAACGCCTTCTTTATAATAGCTAACATTGCCGGCAGAAAGGGTATGCTTATATCAATCTCCGGAAAACAGAAATATCCCCTGTCCGCCTTCATAAATCTGAAATCACACGCGCAAGCCATGATGGCCCCATCCCCAAAAGCGTGCCCGTTTATGGACGCGATAACAGGCATCGGGAGATACAGGATTCTTGTAAATATCCGGTTCAGACCATACATGAAATCTTTGATTGACTGGGTTTCTTTATTATTCATGGCACCCATAATCCATTCCACATCGATGCCCTGAGACCAGCTCTTCTCATCACTTGAAGTGATAACCACGGATGAAATTGTCTCGTCATTCTCGATCTCGTCAAAAGCGTTAAGTATAGCCCTGTTGAAATCGGGATTGTGCCTGTTCTCGCCATTGTTCATGGTCATGACAGCGACTGTCCCATCCTTTTCCCATTCTATAATCGCCATATCTACCTTCTCCTCCTCATTCCTTTTTTATCGCTCAGTGCCGTTATTTACTCTGAAGCTTTTTAAAATCCTCGCCCGTCGGATTCTGGAAGATCCGCAACTCGAACTGGGGAATAACCGCCAGGATATGATCAAAGATATCGGCCTGAATTCCCTCATAATTGACCCAGGCCTGATCGTTGCTGAACGCGTAGATCTCAACAGGTAGTCCATGATCCGTGGGGGCAAGCTGTCTCACCATAAGGGTCATATTCTGGTGTATCTTCGGATTATTTCTAAGATACGCGGTAATATATGCCCTGAATGTCCCGACATTGGTAAGACGACGGCCATTGACAATCTCTGAGTCATCCACATGGTGTTCAGCATTATACCTGGCCAGTTCCTCCTTTTTTGCGTCGATATATCCGGTAATATGCTGAAACCTGGAAAACCTGTTCAGCATCTCTTCCGTGCAGAATTTGATGCTTGTCATGTCGATATAGAGGGCACGTTTTATACGCCGTCCTCCTGATTCAGTCATTCCCCGCCAGTTCTTAAAGGAATCGGAGATCATGGCATAGGTCGGGATAGTGATAACCGTCTGGTCCCAGTTCCGCACCTTTACCGTTGTCAGGGAAATATCGATCACTTCTCCATCCGCGCCATATTTGGGCATCTCGATCCAGTCGCCAATGTTTACCATCTCATTCGCAGATATCTGGATCCCGGCGACAAATCCCAGGATGGAGTCCCTGAAAACCAGTATCAGCACCGCCATCATCGCGCCCATACCGCTGATGAAAAAGGCGGGTGATTTCCCGGCAATCATGGAAAGGATGACGATGCCGATAACAATATACAGGACAATCTTGAATGCCTGCGCGATCCCTCGAACGGATGCCTTATACGGAAGATTGCGGGACCGGGAGATAGCCACAACGGCATTGAGCAGCGAATCCGCCATCATCAGACCGGTGATCAGCATATATATTCTGGCGGCACATTGCACCACTGCCATGACAGGCTCGTGTCCACCGAAGACAAGAGGGGCCATGAAATAGATGACCAGCGCGGGCGCCAGATGCGAGGCACGCTGGAAGAATTTTTCCCTGAGCAGGACATCGTCCCAATCCGTCCTGGTCTGCCTCGCCAGACGAATGATACCCTTCATGACAAATCGCCCTACACCGATATAAATAAGACCGGCAAGCACAAGGATGCAGAAGGCTGTAATGATATCCGCGCAGATTGCCGCCATTTTATCTTCAAATCCCGATTGTATCAGCCAGTTTGTTATCAATTTCATAACCTCACCTTTAAAACAGGGACACTTCCCTATTTAAATTTACCTACTTTACTTACTGTCTATACCTGAGTAATTACACCCACTTGCTAAATAGGGAAGTGTCCCTGTTTTAATGCGCCTCATCCCAGTTTCTCCCGGAGGCAATCTCCACCTTTATCGGAATTTTCAAGGCTATAACGTTTTCCATCTCCCACCTGACGAGATTCATAACCTCTTCTTTTTCACATATCGGAACCTCAAAAACGAGCTCGTCATGCACCTGCATTATCATACACGCGGACAGTTTTTTTTCTTTAATCCCGGCCGCAATATTCAGCATCGCCACCTTGATAAGATCGGCCGCTGTTCCCTGTATGGGTGTGTTGACAGCCATTCGTTCCGCGAACTGGCGAACCTGGGCATTGCCGCTGTTGATCTCCGGTATGTATCGTCGGCGGTTCAGAAGCGTGGTGACAAATCCCCTTTCTCTCGCCTTCTTCAGTATTTCTTTTATTAACATGCTAACACCGGAAAATCTGGAGAAATATTCATCTATGTAATCTTTCGCGCGCTTCTGGCTTATCCCCAGCTCTCTGGCAAGGCCGAAGGGGCTCATCCCATAAATGACGCCGAAGTTTATCACCTTCGCCTGCCGGCGCATCTCCTCGCTGACCATCCCGGGAAACACGCCGAATATGTCGGAGGCTGTTTTTGCATGCACATCCTCACCGGATTCGAACGCCTCTATAAGCAACTCGTCCCCAGACAAATGTGCCAGAATGCGAAGCTCTATCTGAGAGTAGTCAGCCGATACGATTTCGCAGCCTTCAGACGCGATAAATGCCTGACGTATCCTTTTCCCCTCCGGTGTCCTTATCGGTATGTTCTGGAGATTTGGATTACTGCTGGAAAGTCTCCCTGTCGCCGTCACCGTCTGATTATACGATGTATGTATCCTTCCCGTCTCCGGGTTGACAAGCGCGGGCAGGGCATCGACATAAGTTGATTTGAGCTTTGCCAGACTCCGGTAGGCGAGTATCTCCGCCGGGAGTTCATAAGACTTCGCAAGATTTGTCAGGACATCCACATCCGTCGAATAGCCGGCCTTCGTCTTTTTCCCCCGGGGAAGGCCAAGCCTGTCAAAGAGTATTGACTGCAACTGTTTCGGGGAATTTATATTGAACTCCTCCCCCGCGAGCCTGTATATTTTCTCCCCGGAGACAGAAAGCAACCCCCCAAGCTGGAGCGATATCTCTCCCAGAAGTTCACAATCAAGGAGAACCCCTCTTTTCTCCATCAAGGCAAGCACTCCGACAAGGGGCATTTCCACGTCACGGAAAAGGTTTTTCAGACCCGTTTTCTCCATATCTTCATCCAGGAAAGGCGCGAGCCTGAGGATAAAATCCGCCCTGCGACACGCGTATTGTGCGGCATCTTTCAGAGGTACGGCATGAAATGGGATCGCCTTCGCTCCGCTTCCCATCAGATCTTTGGGGGAAGCAATGGTGCGATCGAGATGATTCTGAACGATATCGCCGAGATCATACCCTCGCCTGGATGGATTGAGAACATACGACGCCACCATGACGTCATATAGCTCCCCTTTCAGCGCGATTCCCCTCCGCGAGAGGACAAGAGACGCTGTTTTGAGATTATGCCCGTATTTCTTCAGTTCACAGTCGGAAAGAAGCGGGGCCAAGCGTTCCAGCACCATATCTGCGTCGAGCTGTCCCCGCGCCTCTTCACACGTGTGAGAGAGGGGAATATAGCAGGCTTTTTTTTCACCGGTGCAGACTGCGACTCCTGTGATCTTCGCCCTCATCGCCTCATCTGAAGTCAATTCCAGATCGAAGGAAAACCGATCGGACTGCCGAACTTCATCCAGCAGATTGTTGAATTCTACTTCACCGGTGATCAGACGGTAATCGGTTTCCTCTTTCCCCTCTTTTATTCCCAGTCTCGAAATAAGAGCGGGAAATTCAAATTCCCAAAAAATCCCCTTTAATGTTTCCACATCAGGTTCCCGGGAACGAAAATCCTCCAGATTGGAGCCTATCGGGACATCTGTTCTAATGGTAACCAGGTCCCTGCTCATCCGGGCCTGATCAGCAAATTCTCTCAATTTCTCACTCAGTCCCCTGCCCTTGACCTTTCCGGCATTCCCCAGAGCGCCTTCCAGGGAACCAAATTCTTTTACCAGCTTGAGCGCTGTCTTTTCACCCACACCGGGAACACCGGGGACATTATCCGATGTGTCTCCAGCAAGGCCCAGTATATCGATCACCCTGTCGGGCCCGACACCGAAACGCTTTCTGACACCTTCCACGTCATAGGATATGCCTTTCATGGTGTCCACCATCAGGACATTTTCCGACACTAACTGCATCAGATCTTTATCACCGGAAGCGATGACCACCTTCATCCCTGCCTGCTCACATCTCTTTGCCAGGGTTCCTATAACATCATCCGCCTCTACCCCCTGCTCCTCGATAACCTTTATAGAGAAACCACTGACGATATCCTTGATATGGGGGATCTGGGGGCGGAGTTCATCTGGCATCGCCTTGCGGTTTACCTTATATTGATCATATGCCTCATGCCTGAATGTGGGACCTTTTGCGTCAAACACAACGGCAATATAATCCGGCTCCCAGTCATGGCACAGCTTCATGAGCATATTGGTAAAACCATAGATCGCGTTGGTGGGAAATCCTTTGGAATTAGAGAGCCCGCGGATCGCGTAAAACGCGCGGTAGATATAATTTGTCCCATCTATAAGAAACAACATGGGTTTTGATGTTTTTTCAGTCATTTTCCCAATCTCAGGCAATCCCTTTCAATACCCGTCGGGGTTTCGGGACTGCCAGCGCCACGCATCGGCGCACATCTCATCCATACTCCTTTTCGCCGACCAGTCCATTTCATCCTTTGCCTTCGAACAATCGGCATAGCATGCCGCTATATCACCAAGACGGCGTTTCACTATGTCATAAGGTATTCTGCGACCGGAGACCTTCTCGAACTCTTCAACAACTTCAAGAACACTGTATCCCCGCCCGGTGCCCAGATTACAGGTGACAATGCCAGGACCGGAGTCTATCTTTTTCAATGCCTCCAGGTGGCCATCCGCCAGATCCATGACATGGATATAATCCCTTACGCCTGTTCCATCCACAGTGGGATAGTCGTTACCAAACACGGAAAGCGTCTTGTGCTTGCCGACCGCAACCTGCGTTATATAAGGGAAAAGGTTGTTTGGTATGCCGTTGGGATCTTCGCCGATCAGACCGCTGGGATGGGCTCCTACCGGATTGAAATATCTAAGAAGCGCTATATCCCACCCTTCCCCGGCAGCATTGATGTCACAGAGAATCTCTTCAATCATAAGCTTTGAACGTCCGTATGGATTGGTGGGCGCCAGCGGAAAATCCTCCATTATCGGAACCGTGTGAGGATCTCCATACACAGTGGCGGAAGAGCTGAAGACTATCTTTCTGACGCTGTGCTCGCGCATAGCCTCACACAGATGCAGCGTTCCAGTAACGTTATTGTGATAGTAACGAAGCGGCATGCTGACAGATTCTCCGACCGCCTTCAGGCCCGCGAAGTGAATCACCGCGTCGATTGAAGCATCTTTAAAAATCCTGTTCAACGCGTCCCTGTCCAGCAAGTCCACTTTGTGGAATTCCAAAGTCTTACCCGTGATTTGCTGCACCCTTTTCAGCGATTCCTCCTTGCTGTTTACAAGATTATCGACAACAATCACATCATAACCTGCTCCAAGCAATACCACACAGGTATGACTGCCGATATATCCGGCGCCACCGGTCACTAATATTTTTTTACTACACATTTTCCTGTCTCCTGAGGCGCACAATAGCATATTTCTGGCGAATAAACCAACACCTCAAACAGGATCGCCACGAAGTAACCCCCCTCCGTTTCTATTTGACACCCGGCAATTACCCACATATACTGATTTTGAACAGGAATAAATCAAGAGGAGGAAAAAAATCACTATGAAGCGCTATTTTTCATTAATCGCGGGAACCGGAATCACGGCACTGACTCTGATTTTCCTCTTCTCATGCGCCCCCGTAAACCTCTACACAATTAACATGAACTATACGCCGTCGGAAACGGTTGCGGCCAGGATTGACAACACAGGGAATGTTCAGCTTACGGTAGCCAGGTTCATCGACTCAAGAAACATAAAGGACAAGACGGTTATAGGCAGAGTGGTATCGTCCGACGGCGGCTCAATACCGGTACTGCCGAAATATTTGAAACCCGTGGATGCCGTTACCGCTGGTATCAGAGCGTACCTGTCCACGGCAGGATATTCTCTGACCCCGGAAATTCCTGTATGGGATCTCCAGAACGATTCGATTGAGGAAAACCGGGGGGACGTGCTGATAGGCGGCACCATCGACAAGCTTGAAGTTGTCTGTCACAAGGACGGTATAAAGAAAAATTATATGGCGGATGTAAAGCTGACGATAATCTTTGCGGATGCACGCAATGCGCGCATATTTCGCAAAATGGAGATCGAGACGAGCCCTTCACTGACACATGTGAAATTCTCTGAAAAGATACTGGAAGAGCAAATAAACAAAGCCCTTTCAGATTGCATTGAGCAAGTCTTCGGAAACAGAAAGACAATGCGGAAAATTCTCGAAGAAGCAACAGGGGAATAGGAAAACGATCGTATCCTGAATTCGCATTGTCCCGGATTTCGAAAAAAATAACTGTTATCGAAAAAAATAACTTGACTTACATCAAAAACACTATATTCTACCACTATTTAAGAAAGCATCTTAGCTGACAGGCAGTCGGCATGATGCGGTAAAGCTAGGATTGAAACATTTTAAAGTACAAGTTTGAACATTTGAATTTTCCGGCTTCTGGTTCCTTGTCACATGTGGGCGATCCTGCTTTAGAAAAATCAGGAAAGGAGGATTGCCATAATGCCTGAAGGTACCGTGAAGTGGTTTAATTCAAGCAAGGGTTTTGGCTTCATCGAAAACGATGAAGGCGGTGATGTGTTTGTTCATTACAGTGCTATTCAAACTGAAGGTTTCAGGACCTTGGAGGAGAATCAGCGCGTAACGTTTGACATTGAGCAGGGCGACAAAGGCCCGGCAGCTGCCAACGTTAAAGTTATATAAGTATTGACCCCCAACAGAAAGAGGCACTCCGTGATTACATCCGGAGTGCCTCTTTTATTGCCTTGATCTTCCTCCCTGTTGCCCCAAACCACCACATTTTAAAAATCTTGACTATTAACTTTATAATGGTACTATTCCATTATGTCCAGTTACATTTATGATAAAAAGGAGGGGGGGAATGCGAAAATATAAACCGATTATTATCATAGTATTGCTCTTTGTTGTCTTCGGGTGTTCCAGTATTAAGGTTAGTCAGGACTACGATCCGGCAAAAGATTTTTCAGGTCTGAAGACATATGCCTGGCAATCCGAAACGCAGGCAAAAACAGATGATGTAAGGGTGGACAATCCCCTGCTTAATGCCCGTATCCGGGCGGCATTTGACCGTTCCATTTCGCGAAAAGGCTATCAAAAGGTCTCTGATGGCACGCCTGATTTTCATGTAAGCTATCAGTACACGATTCGCAAAACAATTGGATCGGACGACGTCAGCACCGGAATCGGATTCGGGATTGGAGGCTTCGGACACCGTAGCGGCGCCGCTGGTGGCATCGGCATCGGCACCGGCAGCAGTGTCAGCGAATATGATGAAGGCATGCTGGTAATCGATTTTATCGATGCCGGTAACGGTAACCTGATATGGCGTGGAATCGGAACCCGACGGGTATCGATGCAGTCAGATCCGGAAAAGACAATAACGGACATAAACAAAACCGTTGATGAGATCCTGGCTCAGTTTCCACCAAAGCGGAAAAGATGATTAAAGGGCAGGCTGTCCTCTGCGGCTCTTTCTTGTTGACATGCAAGCTCATTATTTTTATACTTACCTTACCCAAAGCAGTATCTTCAAAAAAATATGAGGGAGGTGTATCATGACTGAAAATGTTTACAAGTTTATAGAATTGGTCGGAACAAGTGCGGTCTCCTGGGAGGATGCCGCTAAGAAAGCCGTGGAAACGGCCGGCAAGAGCCTTACAGGATTAAGAGTTGCCGAAATTACCAAACTCGATATGACTGTTGAAGATGGAATAGTGAAAAATTACAGGGCGAGAGTCAACGTCTCGTTCAAACTGGAAGACTGATTTTGAAGAGACATAAACGTTAGCCGGTACCATTCAAAAATGAATCCAAGATACCAGGGGAATGATCTATATTTACCCGGCCTGTCCAATGCGAAAGAGATTTTCCCTGGTCTCTTTCGCATCAATACTTGAGGAACAAATTGAGATTATCGGGAAGGCAATGCTCCTTTGCACGGATAGTGTCGAATTCCGCCAGCCTCCAGACTAATTCTCCGACAACGTGAGGTTTGTGCGTATTGCATCACTATCCGTATAGTATTTCTGTTTTTCCTGTGATAAGATTTCACGCGATTCTTGAAAAACATGGAAGTTTATTGAAGGAGGATTAAAATAGAAAAAACATTAAACAAAGACGGCCAAAAACTCATCATCGAATATCCCTGCCGGTGGATTTATAAAATAATAGGCTCCGACAGCAGGGAAACGAAAAAGGCCATAAAGGAAATCGTTAATGGGTGCGATTATACCATCACACCGTCCAATACCAGCAAAGCATGCAAATATCACAGTCTGAATCTCGAAGTACTGGTTGATGATGAAGGGCACCGCACAGGTATATATGACAAATTACGGAATAATCCCGCGATCAAGATGGTCTTATAGCCTCTCCAGAAAACCCGCGGAAAAGGCCAGGAGGAACTGCCCGGTGTAGTACAGCGGCAGACCTGTAAGGCGATTGGAGAATTCCTTTTTCACAAAGCGGTTTCGCGCCACGAACAGGTCGGAAAGATAAAACAAAAACGCGCCGGTAAAAATCATGATCCGTCCTGATCTGGCCAGACCGCAATTTCCAAAAACCGCCCACGCCCCCGCCAGCATAACGGAAATAACGATCATGTAGAATATAACCGGTATCTTCATGCGCCCCAGGTAGGCCCTCAACCGGAAATAAACCAAACCGCCGACAGCAGCAATCACCAGAGATCCTGTTCCTGTCCATTCGCTGATCTCCGTCACACGAAAGAAACCGAAGGCATACAACAGGTGCCCTGTCAGAAAAACCGCCAGCCCCGCTGGAAACATTCCTTTCTGAGACAGGGCCAGAAAAATATCCCCCAGCAGACAGAATATCAACCCGGCAAGAAGAAAGTTGCAATATCCTCTGATAAGGTGCGGCTGTATGAGAGCCGCAATGACGAACAGGGAGGAAAGTGCAGTTTTGATCAGCAGGACGCTGTACTGATTATCCCTCTTTATGTGATAGAGAAGCAGGACAAGCAACAGCGCCGCCATGACAATGATAGTAATGGTGATCATAGTAACACTCAGTTCCCCCGGAAACCCACAATCCGGCGATATGCATCCGGGTCGGTATCCGCCTCTGTGTTTATGACAAGTATCCGCGCGTTATCACGCAGACGCAATTCCTCACTCAAAAAATCAGGCCTCTCCTCACAAAGCGCGATAAGGGCGGCAAGTCCCGCGGCTCCTGATTCTCCGGACACTACATCCTCGGCGGCAAGACGTATCATCGCCTCCCGTGCCCGGTCATCTTCCATGGAAACAAATGCGTCAAACCGGTCGCGCACAGACGGCCACGCGGTCAGTGACGGTGTTTCACAATTCAGCCCGGCCATTATGGTGCCCTTCCCGGATGAAACAGAGCGGGGCATACCGTCTCCGGCCTTTGCGGATTGGAAGAGGCAATCAGCGGCCTGCGGTTCAGCGCAGATCAGACGAACACCGTCCGACGGGCTGTTGAAGAACATCGCCGCCGCGGACGCAAAGGCGCCAACACCGGCCTGTATAAAGACAATATCGGGAGCTCCTTCACCCATTTTTTTAAGCTGCTCAGACACCTCCCGGAATATTGTGAGATATCCCTGCTGGATATAGCGTGGGATCTCCGTGTAACCGGCATACGCAGTATCGGCTATAACCATGCGACTATCTTTACCTTCTTCCGCCGCACGTCTCACGGCATCATCATAACCGCCATCCACCACAACGACCCGGGCACCTTCCGACTGTATTGCATCGATACGCGCGGGCACTGTTCCCCGGGGCACATAAATGACAGCTGGCCTTTCAAGCAACCCTGCAATCCAGGCCACAGCCCGTCCATGATTGCCGTCGGTCGCGCAGGAAAAAGTTATGCCGTCCGCCAGCTCGCGCCCTCTTTCTCCGACAAATTCTTCCGGCTCAAGACGACCGCCGCTTCGTTCATGAAATACACGATATACGGCATAGGATGTCCCAAGCACCTTGAATGCCTTCAGACCGAAGCGCCTCCCCTCATCCTTCACCAGTAAACGCCCAACCCCAAGATCGCCGGCAATCCCGTTCAGTGAAATGAGGGGTGTGGGCGCATACCCTGGAAGCGCCCTGTGAAAACGCAGGATATCGTCCAGCACATGTGCCGGATATGCCTGAATTTCCGAAGGACTGTGATTCTGAAAAAGTTTCAAACTTCTCTGCCTCTTTAATCCATTAAAAATAATTATATGGCACGCGAATAAAATATACTGTTTTTATTCCATCTTATTAGAGCTTTGCGTAATGTCATTTCGAGGAGCGGAAACGACGAGAAATCTTAATGAATCAAGTCTGTTAAGATTTCTCCCTGCGGTCGAAATGACAAATTACGGCATTTGTGCAAAGGCCTCCTTATATGTTATGCTGTAAAAACAAAATAACAGGAGAAATATAACACATGCTTGCAATAGAAAACAGTTTATTGGTCGTAATCGATGTTCAGGACAGGCTTGTGCGGGTAATGCACGAAAAGGAAGCCCTTTTGGAAAATCTTCAGAAGATAATCAAAGGCGCCGGAATTCTGGATATTCCCATGATTGCCACAGAGCAGGACCCGGAGAAACTGGGTGCCACAGTTCCGGAGATATCTTACCTGCTGGACAATATCACCCCCGTCCACAAATCAAGCTTCAGCTGCTGCGAAACGGATGCTTTCATGAAAGAGCTGGATCGCATAAAGCGCAAGCAGGTTCTGGTTGTCGGAGTTGAATCACACGTATGCGTATACCAGTCAACGGTTGATCTTATCCGCGCGGGATATGAAGTACACATCGTAACCGATTGTACTTCGTCAAGAACCCTGGAGAACAGAACCCTTGGCATTGAGAGAATGAGAGACGAGGGGGCAAAACCCACAGGCACGGAGATGGTGTTGTTTGAACTTCTGAAGGTCGCCAAGGGTGACAGATTCAAGGAAATCTCACGATTGGTCAAATAAAAACCCGCGGCGGCAGAACAAACTCATGTCTGTTTCAACCACCGCGGGCATATCAGTATGCAACCGTCATCCATTTTAAGGACGGGTTAATATTTCATATATTCTTTCGGTGTGTTCTCCGCTATATACTTCACGGCATTATACATACAGATCCTTATCGCTTTCTCCATGGGAGTCTTGGCAAAACCGCCCAGGCCTCCCGCCATGCCACCACTTCCACCGAATCCCCCCAGAAAACCTCCGAGGTTCACATCCTTGGCTTCACCTTCAACACGGGTGGCCGCCAAGACTTCCGACGTGTGGGTATCTACTATGCGTATGTCCATAGCCATTGACGATTTTTTGAAGGCACCTTTAATACCGCCGAAAATGGCTCCTGCCTTACCCAGAAGACCGCCGCCCAAACCTCCTCCAGCGCCTGATGTGGCGGGATCCCATCCTGTTATGGCTCCCATAATAAGAAGGTCAGCGCCCTTGATGCCGCCCTTCTTTATACCGCTCTTGTCCGCATAACCCTGCTGACCCAGAGACATCTCCTGTTTAAGCGCGGCGATATTCTGGCGTTCAAGCACGCGGTATCTCTTGCTTTGCACCATAGCAGTGGTCAACATGTCCCTCAGACCCGTACCGTATCCGCTGTGTGTGGAACTGGTAACAGATATGTCCTGTTGTCCAAACCCTGAAATCGTGGTTGTGCTTCCGCTTCCCCCTACTTTCCATTCAAAATTGGCAACCGCAACCTTTGCTTTGAGCCCGTTATACGGAGGAAGCTGCATTGCCTCTCCGGTATCTGTCTTGGCAGTAGGCTCAACCATTTTTTCCATACATCCAGCAGTCATAAAAACCGCCAGGGCAAGCAACCCAACCATCCATATTTTTCTATTCATTAGAAAACCCCTTCCTTTTTTACGTTTACGCACAATTTCCTCCCGCCCAGATACCGGCAACCTGGATTCTATCATGCCGTTTTTTTATGGTGCCGAAGCCGAGACTTGAACTCGGACAGGCATAAGCCCACTAGACCCTGAACCTAGCGCGTCTACCAATTCCGCCACTTCGGCGCTAAAAAACTATGGAATGTTTATACTTACACGCCCAAATATTGTCAAGAGAAATTACCCTTGAAAATAACGCTATAAGTGTTATTGTGCTTATCCTGAACGTGATGGCTCCACCGGAAAAAATCCTTTCATGGAATGATTTATGAAGATTATAAGAGATATTGAAAGCACCCCCGAAGATTTGACTGGTGCCGTAATTACAATAGGCAACTTCGACGGCGTACACCTCGGGCATAGGGAAATCTTCAGGAAAATCGTAAAAGAAGCAGGGGAAAGAAATACTAAATCAGTGGTGATCACCTTTGATCCCCACCCCCAGAAAATAATGCACCCGGAAAAAAGGCCATTTTTCCTGTTGACCCCCTTGAATCAAAAGCTGGATCTTATCAGATCCTGCGGTGTGGATGCGGTTATTCTGATTAAGTTTTCCACCGAGTTTGCCGAGATCACTGCCGGAGAATTTGTGGAAAATATCCTGTGGGGAAAACTGCGTTTGAGCAAACTGTTCGTCGGTTATGACTATGTATTTGGAAAGGACAAGGGTGGAAACGCGGAATTTCTGAAGGCATACGGGAAAAAGCTCGGGTTTCAGGTAGAGGAAATAAGCGCCGTGAAAACAGACGGCATGATCTCCAGCAGCACAAACATACGCCTCTCGATACTTGAAGGAAACGTCAAACTGGCCTCAGAAATGCTGGGAAGGCCCTATGGTGTGAGTGGCACGGTTGTCAAAGGTTACAGGCGTGGTACCGACATAGGCTATCCCACGGCCAATATAAAATCGGAAAAGGTAATCCCCGCGACAGGCGTTTATGTCATTATCGCCGAGCTTGAAGGGATAAGGCACCGGGGCGTCATCAATATCGGGTGCAATCCCACTTTCGGTAATGAAGAGATTTCAGCGGAGGTACACCTGCTCGATTTTGAGGGTGACATATACGGAGAGGCTATTACAATACTCTTTATCGACCGACTGCGTGATGAAATAAAATTCAAGGGTCCTGAAGAGCTTGCCCGGCAGATAAAAAAGGACATCGAAAGGGCCAGGGAAATCCTGTCATCCCGCGCAGCAAACATGCTCCATACATCCCCGTAACCCCGTGGCTGAAAGATGAAGATAAGACACCTGCACAACTGGAATGTCAGCTATGACAGAGCCAGAGGGATACAGAATGAACTCAGGACAAAACTCATCCTTCACGATAAAGACCTCCCCGACAAGATAAAAACAATAGCCGGCGCCGATATTTCCTATTCAAGAAACAGTAATCTCTTTTTCGCGGTCGTTGTAATCCTTGATTTTCCAACCATGGAAATTATCGAATAGGTATCATTCAGCAAAACAGTCTATTTCCCCTATATCCCCGGTTTGCTTACATTCAGAGAAGGACCAATACTTCTGGAAGCCTTCCGAAAGTTAAGCTCCCCCCCTGACGTTATTATCTTCGACGGGCATGGAATCTCTCATCCGAGGGGTATCGGTCTCGCATCTCATATGGGCCTGTTTCTCAACATACCCTCCATAGGTTGCGCAAAGACGAGACTGGTCGGGTCATATGATGAAACAGGAAACGAACCGGGCGATTTTTCTCCACTTGTCCATAATGGTGAAATAATGGGCGCAGTTCTGATAACAAAAAAGAATGTGAAACCGGTCTTCGTGTCACAGGGACACAAAATAGGGTTAAAAAAGGCTATAGACATAACCCTGTCTTGCTGCAGAGGATACAGACTGCCCGAACCCACAAGGAAGGCACACCTGGCCGTTAATGAGATAAGGCTGGATAAGAATCGGGGACAGGGTTAAACCTGTCCCCATCGATTTAATCCCTGCTGAAGCGGACATTATAGATGTAGCTTTCCGCCTCGCTTTTTGTGTGCTGGGAATTTATATAGAAGGAAATGCCTTCAATATCACGCGGCTGGCCGCCGTCAATGTCGGGAAAGAGTT
>JAGGXJ010000138.1 GCA_021163105.1 Syntrophobacterales bacterium | reverse complement strand
GAGTATTGTTTATCATTACCGCCCCCTTTCCACCTGTTGCAACAGCGTTTATACAGGTCGCCTCTTTCTTTATCCGGATATCCGTTTCCATCGTCGATTTTCTGTCATCCTTCTCCTTTTCGAGTTTCCACGTAACAACACCAACGATTCCCGAAATTATCCTCTACTATCTTCTTATTATTACAGTGCTGAAACTGCTGGATGCGTGGAGATCGAAAGAGGGCGGGGCAGGTCATACATCCACCGCCGGCACTGAGAGCTGCTTTTTCCTGGTTGCTGCCACGAAGTTCAGAAACCTGTACAGGGTCAACAGGAGCAGAGTGTTGATTCTGTTTATGGGTTCAATCCTGCTGTTCTTCGCCGTTGATGCCTTCTATGCGAACATAAAGGCAGCCCGGCAGAAATATCTCGAGGTAACGTTCATAGATGTTGGGCAGGGCAGTTCCACACTGATAAGGTTTCCCGGAGGGATTACCATGCTGGTGGATGGCGGAGGGTTTTATGACAGAAGTTTTGATCTGGGAAAATATGTGGTGGCGCCTTATCTGTGGCACGAAAAAATGAAAAAAATAGACATTATGGTACTCACACATCCCGACCAGGATCATGTCGGAGGTCTTCCCTATATAGCTGATAATTTTGAAATTGGCGAGGTCTGGTCAAACAGTTTCAAATCGAAGAATGAATCATGCCGGAGATTGAAGAAAATCATCAGGGGGAAAGCCATACATCATAAGATTGTGGATAAAGATACAGAGAAGCAGACAATCGGAGGCGCTTCAGTCAGGATATTGAACCCGATAAAGTCAGCATCGGGAAGAGGTCTTTATTTTCCGGAATCTGATTACAATGACAACGGGGTAGTAATGAAAATAACTTTCGGAGACACGAGCATACTCCTCCCGGCGGATATATCCAGATACGCCGAAGCCGAGCTTGTCGTATCCGGAACGGATCTGAAGGCGGATATCCTCATGGCTCCCCATCACGGAGCGCGTACATCCAGTTCCGCTCCGTTTCTCAAGGCGGTTCGCCCCGAAATTATAGTTATAAGCTGCGGGCCGGGTAATGTTTTTGGTTTTCCGCATTCCGACGTACTCGACAGATACAGAAAACTGGGAACAAAGGTATTCAGGATAGACAAGTGCGGGGCAGTTACAATACAAACAGATGGAGAAAAGATAGAAATTAAAAAGTATAAATCAGGAAATGAGATTCAGGAGACGGAAGAAAAACAAAAATCCGGTGAAAAATAAGACCTTCGACGGTAAAATTAAAAGGGCGGTCGAATTGAACAGCAAGAGTGCTTCCATCTGTTTTAAGAGGAGTTAGCGAGCGAATAGGAAATAAAGCTTTTCCTTAATCCCGATAATCGACGATTTCCCGCAACTTGTTGTGAGAAGTTTAAATTAATCGTGAAATAGGAAGATTTCTTGCAAAGACTGAGGATTAAGAGTAGGCTTTTCTGATAATATTCTACAACAATTTTGGTGAATTTACATAGAGGAGGATTAGAAGATGATACCTTATTTAAAAATGGAGGAATTTGGCAGGCCACTGAAAGAGTCTCAGATAAAAAGAATGGAAGAGAGTGCAGCCCTGGCGGAAGAGGTAATGAAAGGGGTTGACAAAGAGGTTAACAGGATAAAAAAAGTTGGTCTCTCGTCCGAAAAGATTCACGAGCGCGGTCAGATGACCGTGTGGGACAGGATTGAATATATCGTTGATCCTGGAACCTTTTGTTCCCTCCACACCATTTTTGATCCCGAACATGAAGAATCGGGAAGCACCGGTGTTGTTGACGGACTTGCCAGGATTAACGGCAGGTGGTGTATGATCATAGGATTCAACAACAAGTGGATAGCAGGCGCCTGGATAGCGGGACAAGCTGATAACAACCTCCGGGTTACCGATATAGCAAAAATAATGAATCTGCCCCTTGTCTGGCTGGTGAATTGTTCCGGTGTGAAATTGACCGAGCAGGAGAAGGTCTATGCCGACCGCCGAGGAAACGGAACATGTTTCTCCCGTCATGCGGAACTGGAGCAGCTTGGCATCCCGGTTCTGGCAGGTATTTACGGTACAAATCCCGCCGGTGGGGGTTATCAGGGAATAAGCTCAACCATACTGCTAGCCCACAAGAACTGCAACATAGCTGTGGGCGGCGGCGGCATAGTGGGCGGCATGAGTCCCAAAGGTTTTTTTGATGAAGAGAGCGCGGAAGAACTGATTACTGCTACACGTCATTTCAAGGCGGTTCCCCCCGGAAGCGTGAAGATCCATTACGATGAAACAGGTTTTTTCCGGGCTGTCTTCGAGGAAGAAACACAGGTTCTCGATGCCTTGAAGGAATATATGGTGGGGCTTCCCGCGTATGATCCCAGATTTTTCCGTCTTGCGGAACCGGCCGAACCCAAATATTCACCATCGGAACTGCCATACATCGTGAGCATGAATCCAAAGGCGGTCTACGATTTTGACAATGTTCTTGCCCGGCTGGTTGACAATAGCCAGCACCTTGAATTCAGGCCAGGGTACGGTCCGGAGGTTTACACAGGGCTGGTCATGATAGATGGTTTTCTGATGGGTGCCATAGGCAATCGCCAGGGCCTGCTTCCTGACTATCCGGAGTATACAAATGAATATATCGGTGTGGGCGGCAGACTTTACCGCCAGGGGCTGATCAAGATGAATGAATTTGTAACACAGTGCGGGCGTGACAGGATTCCAATGATCTGGTTTCAGGACACATCCGGCATAGATGTTGGCGACACCGCGGAAAAGGCGGAGCTTCTCGGCTTGGGACAGTCGCTGATCTACTCCATTGAGCAGACGAACATGCCGATGATGCTGGTTGTCCTGCGCAAGGGAGCAGCCGCGGCCCATTATGTGCTGGGAGGTCCCACATCAAACAACAATAATGCCTTTACCCTCGGTACTCCCGCCACGGAGATTTATGTAATGCATGGCGAGACGGCCGCCGCGGCAAGTTATTCGAGACGGCTTGTCAAGGAAAAGGATGCCGGACATTCCCTTAAACCCGTGATCGAAAAGATGAATGAAATGGTTAAGCACTATCATGACACTTCTCAGCCGGCATATTGCGCGAAAGCGGGACTGGTGGATGAAATAGTGCGTTTTGAAGATATTCGCAGGTATATGGTGGCATTTGCCGGCAGTGTCTATCAGAATCCGCGGTCAATATGTCCCCGGCATCATATGATGCTTCCGAGGCTTATAAAATCCCAGATCGTGAAAGGACTTGACAGGCCGAAAAAAGAGGAATAAGCATAGCAATTCAGGTAATACATCACCATGCCCCCATTATCATTTCCCAATTACCCTCCTGGATTGGGACTTGGACATTTTAGTAGGTTAGAAATTATTTTCTGCGTTTTTTGGCAGAAAATAATTTCATTAACACATTAGTAAGATAGAAGTTGCTTTCTCGTAAAAAGCAATTTCGTTATCGCACTTATCCCGTTTATCGGGGTTAAGGTGTTTGTGATAGTTATCCTGTTTGAGCGGGGTTAACATTAACATTCTGGAGGACAAAATGACTGAAAATAGTAGTGAAAAGGGATTTGTTATAAAAGATAAAAGGATGTTTGATGAAGATGGGGGAACTCGCGCAGACGCAGTGAGGAAGGATGAAAAAAAAGAGTCTGCGCAGAAGCCTGAAACGGGGAATGAAAGTATAGAGAAGGAAGAGACGGTAGAAAGGGAAGAGGAAAAATATCAGCTTCCCGAGATGAATTTTCATAACTTCGTGTTTTCCCTGTATACCTCGGTGCTTTTTAACCTTGGAGAATTGGCCGATCCTGTGTCGGATAAAAGGAAGAAGGACCTCAACGCGGCAAAACAGACGATAGATATTCTGGGGATGTTGAAGGAAAAGACAGAAGGAAATCTTGATAGTAGTGAGAAGGAGTTGTTAGACAGTGTACTGTCTGAATCAAGAATGAAATATGTGAAGGAATCGGAGAACCCATGATCATCATGCAGTCTCCTGCCAAGGTAAATCTTTTTCTCAGAGTCTTGGGAAAACGAAGTGACGGCTATCACGATATCCTGAGCATCATACAAAGAATAAGCCTTTATGATGAAATGAGTTTTGATCTGAAAGGTAACGGAATAAAGGTGGTATGCCCGGGGGGACTGGCCCCGGGAAACAAAAACAATATAGCCTACAGGGCGGCTGAAGCTGTTCTTTCTAATAAATCCTGTTATTCAGGCGTGGAAATAACAATAAACAAGAGAATTCCTGTGGCGGCGGGACTTGGGGGCGGAAGTTCGAACGCCGCGACTACGCTTGTTACTCTTAACGAAATGACGGGAACAAAATACAGTACAGAAGAACTTATGCAAATGGGGGCCAAACTTGGTGCGGATGTCCCCTTTTTTGTCTTTGGAAAGACCGCTTTGGCTTCCGGTATAGGTGATCGTCTCAAACAAGTGGAAGCTGTTCCCAAGTTATGGTTTATATTAATTAATCCTGGGTTTGAAATTTCCACTGGGGATATCTATGGAAATTTAAATTTGGGATTGACAAAAGAACCAATAAAATATAGTATGCCTCGATTTGTGACGATGTCCCATATTGCAAAAGAACTTTACAACGATTTAGAAAAGGTATCCCTGCGGTTTTACCCTGTATTGTCGGATATTAAGAAGCTTTTGACAGCAAATGGGGCCTTGGGTTCTTTGATGTCGGGAAGTGGTCCCACGGTTTTTGGTGTTTTCAGGAACGAAGCGGATGCGAAAAGGGCCGAGTGTAACTTAAGGGAAGCTCGAATCGGGTCAGTATTCAGAGCATGTTCAATATAGTGGGGCGTCGTCAAGCGGTAAGACACAGGACTTTGATTCCTGCATCCGGAGGTTCGAATCCTCCCGCCCCAACCAGATTGTAAGAAAGAAGAACACAGATGTTAGAGAGGATGAGAATATTTTCGGGGAATTCCAACCGGGTTCTTGCGGGGGATATCTGCCGAAAACTGGGGATATCTCCGGGTGTGGCCAATGTTTCCACATTCAGTGACGGCGAAACGAGGGTTGAAATCGATGAAAATGTAAGGGGAATGGATGTATTTGTTGTGCAGTCCACTTCCACACCGGTGAATAACAGCCTGATGGAACTCCTCATAATGGTAGATGCTCTGAAGAGGGCGTCTGCTGACAGGATAACCCCTGTTATACCTTACTATGGTTATGCCAGGCAGGACAGAAAGGCCTCTCCGAGGGCGCCTATCACGGCGAAACTGGTGGCAGATTTGCTTACTGCAGCCGGCGCAAACCGCGTTATGTCGGTGGATCTTCATGCCGGTCAGATACAGGGATTCTTCAATATTCCCGTCGACAATCTTTACGCAACCCCTATCCTTCTTGAATATGTAAAACGTAATTATGATATCACGAATCTTATTATAGTTTCCCCTGATACAGGGGGTGTTGTGAGAGCGAGGGCTTTTGCGAAGAGGTTGGGTGCTACACTGGCGATTGTCGACAAGCGGAGAGATGCCCCCAATGAATCAGAGGTGATGAATGTTATCGGTGATGTGAAAGATAAGAGAGCGCTCATTCTTGATGACATGGTTGATACGGCAGGTACAGTGGTTCAGGCTGCCGATGCCATAAAAAATGAAGGAGCAATAGATGTTTCTGTATGTTGCACTCATCCCGTGCTGTCGGGACCTGCAATAGACAGGGTGAAATCTTCGATTATAAAAGAGATTATTGTAACGGACACGATCGCCCTGCATGGAAAAGCGAGGTCTTGCGAAAAAATAAAAATTCTTTCGATAGCGGGAGTGTTAAGCGAAGCGATAAAAAGAATATATTATAATGAATCTATAAGTTCACTTTTTATTTAGGAGTTGCGAATGAAAACAATAGTATTAAATGCGCAGGTACGTGAAGGACTCGGAAAAGGTAATTCAAAAAGGTTGCGGTCGGAAGGTTTTGTGCCCGCGATATTTTATGGTTATGAGACTGAGTCTGTGGCGATTAAAGTGAATACGTCCGAACTGATCAGAGCCTTGGTCAAAGAAAGAGGAGAGACCGCTTTTATAAAACTTGGGATAAAATCCGGCAAGGGCCGTAAGGTTGAAAAACTGTCGGTTATCAAGGATATGCAGATTGATACGATAGGAAAAAAACCGGTACATGTAGATTTTTATGAAATCAGAATGGATAGAACCCTTGCTGTGGATGTTCCCATCATCTTTTCAGGCACTCCGGTTGGTATAGAGGAGGGCGGCGAGCTGCAACAGTTGAAGAGAACTTTGAAAGCGTCGGGGCTTCCCTCGGATCTTCCCGAATCTCTTGAGGTAGATATCAGCGGTCTTAGTATAGGTGATTCCATCAAGATTAAAGATATTGCCCTTGAAGATGGGGTCCAGATTCTTGACCTCGATGATGTGGCAGTTGTGTCTGTGGTGCCTACAAGGACAAGCCTGATGACGGAAGAAGAAGGTGGCGAAGAGGAAGAAGCAGTTACAGAAGAGGCAGCTTCCGCATCGGAAGGTGAAGAGGCGCAGACTGAATAATAGTGGTTCTCCAACAGGGGGACGTGTGAAACTTATAGCTGGGCTCGGGAATCCCGGTGTCAGATATTCTTATAGCAGGCATAATGTAGGATTTCTGGTTCTGGATGCTCTGGCCCGGATGGAAGATATAAAGATTAACCGTGGGAAATTTGATTCCTGTATCGGCAGAGGGGTGATTTCCGGTATTCCGGTTATCCTGGCAAAACCCCAAACCTTTATGAATCTCAGTGGAGTTGCAGTAGGTAAACTGGCCAGTTATTTTGAGATAGCCACCGAAGATATAATAGTTGTTCATGATGATATGGACTTTTCGATCGGCGATATCCGTATAAAGATGGGCGGTGGCGTTGCAGGGCACAAGGGTTTAATCTCTATTGTTAACCATCTCGGAGGACCGGAGTTTATCAGGATTCGGTTGGGTATAGGCAGGCCGGCTACGGGAAGAATGATAGAGGATTATGTGCTTGAACGGTTTTCTAAACGTGAGATGCAGGTCTTGCCCGATACCGTTGAAAGGGCATGTGATGCCGTGATTGAAGTCATCTCATCCGGCGTTCAGACGGCCATGAACAAATTTAATGTAAGGGTTACAAAAGAATTGAGCGGGGAGGTATAAACGGGACTATAAAAATTCTGGTGGATTATGCCTGGTCAGGGTCTCATCTTTTGAGTGCCACGCCTTTTGAAGAAGAACTTATGTACAGGCAGTTATGAATAACGGTTATACAAAACAAAATACTGCCCCTTTGGTATGGTTTGACTTTATTTAGACTTATTTGAATAACGTTGGGACGGTAGTAATTTTAAAGAGGAGGTTTAGACAAAATGTTTAAGAAATTCTGGTATCTTTTATCAATTATCTTCACAACGCTCTTTTTGTTTGTGCCTGTGGCGATGGCAGGAGAAGCGGACATTCACCTGCCTGACTTGTCTCAGGTTACGTTTAGTGTCTTAGGCGGTACGGTCGGCGGTCTCTCGTTGATGTACTGGGGTTTGTTAGTTTGTGTAATTGGACTGATCTTCGGGGCTGTTCAATATGTCCAGACAAAAAACCTGTCTGCCCACAAGTCAATGCTTGATGTTTCAGAGATAATCTGGCAGACATGCAAGACTTATCTTTTTCAACAGGGCAAATTCCTTATCGCCCTGTGGATCCTTATTGGGATCTGTATAACGTATTACTTTGCTGGTCTGCAGCATATGGCCATCGGAGGAGTTCTCACCATACTGGCCTGCTCAATTCTTGGAATTCTCGGTTCTTACGGCGTTGCCTGGTTCGGTATCAGGATCAACACAGTGGCTAATTCCAGATCCGCTTTTGCATCACTTCGCGGTAATCCCCTGGATGTTGTAACTATCCCCTTAAGATCAGGGATGAGTGTAGGACTTCTCCTTGTCAGTGTTGAGCTCTTTTTTATGATTTGCATCCTGTGCTTCATTCCTAAAGAACTTGCGGGTCCCTCTTTTGTGGGATTTGCAATCGGTGAATCCCTGGGCGCGACCGCATTGAGGATCTGCGGAGGCATCTTTACCAAGATTGCCGATCTGGGCTCTGACCTTATGAAGATATTTATGAAACTTCCTGAGGATGATCCAAGAAACCCGGGAGTTATCGCGGACTGTACAGGCGACAATGCAGGTGACAGTGTAGGCCCTACCGCGGATGGTTTTGAGACGTACGGTGTAACCGGTGTCGCGCTGATAGCATTCTTGGCACTTGCCATGGCTTTTGCGCCAGTTCTCTGCGGACAGCTCATTATCTGGATATTTGCCATGCGTGTCCTCATGATTCTTACCGCACTGGCATCATATTTCATAACCGACAAAGTGAACCAGTCCCTGTATAGCGATAAAGCAGATTTCGACTTCGAAGCTCCTCTGACGCACTTGGTGTGGATAACGTCCCTGGTTGCCATCATTGTCACATTTGCTGCCAGTTATCTTCTTCTCTCATCTCTTCCGGGAGAGTTATCTTCATTGTGGTGGGCGCTGTCCCTCATAATAAGTTGTGGCACCATTGCGGGAGCTCTTATTCCAGAGATGACAAAGGTATTTACCAGTACCAATGCGGCTCACGTTAAAGAGGTTGTAACCAGTAGCAAGCAGGGCGGGGCTTCCCTGAATATCCTTTCGGGTCTCGTCGCCGGCAACTTCTCCGCATTCTGGGAAGGCCTGATTATTATAATCCTGATGTTTGTTGCATACATGGTATCAAAGAATCCGGCGATTATAGCCCTTATGCCCCCTGAATTTGTCTTTGCCGCTCCTGTGTTTGCATTTGGCCTGGTCGCATTCGGTTTTCTGGGTATGGGACCTATCACTATTGCAGTGGACAGTTTTGGCCCGGTGGCGGATAATGCACAGTCCATTTATGAGCTTTCAAGGATCGAGAAACAACCCGATATCGATGAAGATATCAAGAAGACCTTTGGCTTCACTCCTGACTGGAAAAAGGCAAAGCACTACCTTGAGGCCACTGACGGCGCGGGGAACACATTCAAGGCAACCGCAAAACCGGTTCTCATCGGAACTGCGGTAGTGGGTGCCACTACCATGATCTTTGGTATTGTTATACTGCTGGAACATGTGTACGGTAATGTTATTGCCAGCCTGAGCCTCGTCCAGCCGCAGATAATCCTCGGTCTAATTATGGGTGGCGCTGTAGTTTACTGGTTTACCGGGGCATCGATCCAGGCGGTTGTAACCGGCTCTTACCGCGCAGTTGTTTTTATTAAAAACAATACTGACCTGAAGTCGGATGCCGCATCGATCGAAAGCAGCAAAGAGGTGGTCAAGATCTGTACGCTCGCCGCACAGAAAGGTATGATCAATATCTTTATCGTGATTTTCTTTATGGCCCTCAGTCTTGCATTTTTTAACCCCCATTTCTTCATAGGGTACCTTATCGGTATCGCGTTTTTCGGCCTGTTTCAGGCGATATTCATGGCCAATGCGGGAGGCGCATGGGATAACGCCAAAAAGATAGTTGAGGTCGATATGGGTGAAGCGGGTACGCCCCTGCATGAAGCGGTCGTTGTCGGTGATACGGTTGGTGATCCTTACAAAGACACGTCTTCCGTATCTCTGAATCCGGTCATCAAGTTCACGACACTGTTCGGTCTGTTGGCCGTTGAGATAGCCGTGACAATGCAGAGCACAGGGCTGAAGATGGGTCTTTCCGGGCTGTTCTTCCTGGTTGCGCTGGTCTTTGTATATCGCTCATTCTATTCATCAAGGATCTCGGAAGAAGAGATATAGGACTAATTGTTTATAGCTACGAACACAAAAAAAGCGCCCATATTCCGGGCGCTTTTTTTGTGCCATTGTTTTCTGATGAATGATCTGTTAAAAGGAAATATGGATACTGAATAAGAGGGATATACCTGTTCATCCCCTTTGTTTTCTGGAAGGAGCAAGTTATGGGTTTCAGATGCGGCATTATAGGTCTTCCGAATGTCGGCAAATCCACAATCTTCAATGCTCTAACCGCTGCCAGTGCCGAGGTGGCAAATTATCCCTTCTGTACAATCAATCCCAACGTTGGCGTTGTTCCTGTCCCTGATTCAAGACTTGAAAATATCGCGAGAATCATAAATCCCCCCAAATTTACATTTACTACGATGGAGTTTGTTGACATTGCCGGTCTGGTGAAAGGCGCGAGCGGTGGAGAAGGCCTGGGAAACAGGTTTCTTGGAAATATAAGGGATGTTGATGCGATCGTACATATCATACGTTGTTTTGATGACCCCAATGTATCACATGTCCACGGTGCTGTGTCTCCTGCCGATGACATTGAGGTTGTCAAGATGGAGCTGCTCCTGGCGGATCTTGAGACTGTTGAAAAGAAAATAGAAAAGATGGAGAAATCGGCAAGGGGTGGAAGTAAGTCGCATCATGGTGAACGGGAACTTTATTACATGATACGGGAATCTCTAGGAAAGAATATGCCTGTAAGAAATATTGAGTTTAGTCCCGAAGATGAATCAATCCTGAGCGAACTCAACCTTATTACGGCCAAGAAAGTTCTCTATGTTGCCAATGTCAGCGAATCGGAACTGAAAGAGAGGGGAGAATATACAGACACGGTAGAGAAAACAGCGAAATCGGATGGATCGGAGGCGATTATTATCTGTGGCGATATGGAGGCAGAAATAGCGGATCTTCCTGAGGATAACAGGAGGGAGTTTCTTGAAGACCTTGGTTTGAATGAGTCAGGACTCCAGAAACTGATCCGGACCGGTTACCGTCTGCTGGATCTGATCACCTTTTATACTGCGGCTGGCGCGGAGCTTCGCGCATGGACTATTCCGGAGGGCACCAGGGCGGTTCAGGCTGCAGGAAAGATACACACTGACATGGAAAGGGGCTTCATAAGGGCGGAGGTTCTTAATTACGAAGATTTTATAAGTGCGGGAAGCATATCCGCCGCAAAAGAAAAGGGTCTTGTCAGAATAGAGGGAAAAAATCACGTTATTCTTGATGGAGATATAGTGTACTTCAGGTTTAATGTCTGATGGTTGAAGAAAATAGGTATTTTTGTAGAGAATGATATGGTGGGTGGCGAAAGATTTCAAAACTTCCAATTACCCTATTTATAAACAGAGATCCAGCATATCTCTCAGATTGAAGCTCCCCGCAATCCCGTATAAGCGGGATCTTCGCTATTGCTTCGACAGTTGCGGGGGAATCTTCGATTGTTAATGAAAATATTTATTTTTTATTCGCTCGCTAACCCCGCCGCAAGCAGCGGGGAATGCGCTCGCTGTTCAATTCACAGGGGGTGTCGGTGAGTGGAAAGGAGGGAACAATAGAACCACCCACCGACTTATAAACCGATAACTGTTATCCTATCCTCCGGATTGGGGGGCCGGTGAGTGGAAAGGAGGGGATAAAACCACTCACCGGCAACTGCTTCAGTCTAAAGGAGGATCTGAAAGGAAAAATTTTTCGCTTAAGCTCTCATCTGTAGATTTTTTTTCTATAGGATCTTTGTTCTGGCCCTCCTGCTGATCTTTCTCGGGTTCCAGAGGTATTATCCGGCTATTCTCAGTAACACGTTCTGATTCGCTTTTATCCGCTTTGATATACATGAAATTATGATTAAACCTGCCTTGTACTTAATGTTATGAGTAAAAAATAACAGCAACTTATTTTATGTGCCTCTCTGACGAAGAACTGTCACTCAGAGAGGCACGCCAGGCTTGCGCCAACGGGGGAATCTAATCTACCAGTATCCATACCTTCGTATCTCAGGCGACACAGAGGCTTACATAGGGGTAGATATTTTGTCGTAGATTTCCTCATCCGGATTATCAGGCCAGACTTTCCCCTCGCACGGGATTATAAACACAGGAACCGCGCTGTGTCGGGTGATCATCTCAGCGACACTACCGAAAAAGGTATGTTTTATCCCCGTCCTTCCGTGAGTACCTATAACAATAAGATCGGCACCATTCTCTTTCGCAAACTCGATTACTTCCTGATATGGCTTGCCTTCTTTTGTAACAATTTCAAAGGGAACACTCTCTATCTTTTTTGCATAGCGTTCTTGAAGTTCATTCTCCGCCTCTTTTTTAGAGGTTTCCCTTATGGATTCTGCCAGTTCCGGATACGCTGCTTCCACCTTACCCTCAACATATGACTGGCTTGCCATATTCGCGTTTACGTGCAAGATGTAGAGAATGCTGCCATCTCTCTTGGCAACACCAAAAGCGTACTCAAAGGCGTGGTCTGCACATTCAGAGAAATCTGTACAAAAAAGAACTTTCTTGTATTTAGGATATTCTATCATTTTTATTCTCCTTTCTTTGCTTTAAAAATTTTCTTACTTTTCCCCGTACAGGAATCTGCTCTTCTCAATCTCTATTTGTAATTCAAGACTGTTTAAAGAACTCACTGGTCATATTAGCAAGAACAATGCCAAAGCGAAATCAGCCAGACAAGACCCTGCCCTTTAAATTGTTTAGAGAATTCAGGTAGTTATGAAATCAGTTTACTGGAATTGAATTTTATATGGTATTGATTGTAAGAATTAAACTGTTATCCGGAGTGACAAGCCGCGCAAATCGTGTAATTCCCGCACGCAATCTTGGTAGTGAGGGCGCTGAAAGTAGCAAAAACACACGGGTCGTGCGGATAGCGAACAAATTGTGCGCATATCGCACTTTTATAGGGTGGTATTGTTTAAAAGATTGTTTTCCATTTTCTTAAGCTCTCGTATGAGAGTATAGCGTGAGATTCCAAGTTGCCTTGCGGCGGCCGCCTTATTACCGCGGTTGATCTTGAGCGCATTTTCAAGGATTTCTTTTTTAGTTTTGTTTATCAATTCATCTATCGTGTTTTTGTAGTCTATCGGGTAAGATAGGTCCAGAGAAGAGATTTCGCCGGTATGTATTTCTGATGTCCGGGGCGTTACGGCCCTGATCTCCGTGGGAATATTATCAGACGTAATGAGTGTGTTTATATTCTGAAATATCATAATTCTTTCGATAATATTTTTCAGCTCCCGCACATTTCCAGGCCATGGATATTCCTTTAGAATTTTTTCCACGTCGGTTGTAAAGCCCTTTACGTTTTTGTTCAGTTTCGTGTTGAACTCTCCGATATAATGATATGCGAGCGGCATGATATCTTCGACCCTGTCTTTAAGGGGTGGTATTATAATCGGAACAACGTTTATCCTGTAGAAAAGATCTTCCCGAAAAGTACCTTCGCCTACCATATGCCACAGATCTTTGTTTGTGGAAAATATAAAGCGGACATCGATGGGAATATCCTGTATGCCTCCGAGTCGGCGGATATGGTTGTCTTCAAGCATCCTGAGAAACTTTGCCTGTATCGAAGGATTCATTTCGCCTATCTCGTCCAGAAGAAACGTTCCTCCATTTGCGTGCTCAAGAAGCCCGATTTTTCTTTTCCTGGCGTCGGTAAAAGCACCGGACTCGTAACCAAATAATTCACTTTCCAGCAGAGTTCCCGGTATCGCCGCGCAATTTATCTCTACAAAGCGCTTTGACTTCCGTGTGCTCTGCCTGTGGATCGCCCTGGCTATCAATTCTTTTCCGGTGCCACTCTCACCCTGTATGAGTACGTTTGTATTGTGCCCGGCCACATCGTTTACTATATGGAATATATCCATCATCTTGCTGGAATTTCCTATAATATCATGGAAACCCAACAACTTATTTTCCTTTTCCTTAAGCATTTTAACCTCTGTTTTCAGAGATTTTGCTTCGATGGAAAGCTGGGAATGCATAATCGAACTATCATATGAAACGGCGGCGTTTGTGATTAATATATCCAGAGTGTTTTTCTGACCTGTAGAGTAATCTCCGTATTTTTTACCGAGGTAGAGTACACCCTTAAATTTATCCTTTATCTTCAGTGGAATAGCTATCTCCGAAGGATAACCGTCAAATATGGGTGTTGCATCCGAATCCCGGAGAGAAGTTTGAGCTATAATAGTCTCGGTATCCATAGCCTTCTTTATTATGCTTTGTTCTATTTTCGGGTAGTATATGTTTTTTTCATCCGGGAATATCTGTTCCCCGGTGCTTATCAGACATTTGTCTTTTTCTCTGTCCAGAAAATAGAGCAACGCCCTGTCCGCGCCACCTATCCTGAGGGCATTGTCTATCACTGTTTCGTGTATCTTATCTAAAGCATAACTTGAATTCAGTTGGGATACCGCTTTCTGTAATATCGTCAGTCTTTTGATCTTCCGGCGATTGTCTTCAAGTAATCTCGAATTGTGTATCACCAGGCTTGCATGATTTGCAAAGGCCAGCAGGGTATTTATCACTTCCGGTGGAAATTTGGTCTTCTTCTCGTACCACATGGCTATGATGCCGATAATATCATCTTTTATCTTGAGTGGACCGCAAAAGGCCGAGTAAAAGTTATCCCCTACCTTGTAACGGCTCGTTATCTTGCGGTCTGTGAGAGTAATTCTGGGATCTGCTTCCGAATCTTCAAGGACGATGTAGTTGCCGGCTTTTGCAACTTTTGTCATGATACAATCGTGCTTTTCCAGGTTCAGACTTTCCGAGAATGCTATCTTAGTTTCTTCCGGACTGTAATTTTTGACTGCTTTAGTGTCCAGCTTTTTTTTCTTCTCATCCAACAGACATATTATCCCTCTATGAAACCCCATTGTATCTACCGCTTCATCTAAGATTTTCTGAAGGATGTCCTCATCCCGGAGTGGAGTTGTGATCAGGGTGTTTATACGATAAAAACATTTAAGGATACGTCCGGTGGAGTAAAAAAAATCAGGACTCATAAAACTGCCTCAAGGGAATATTCAGTTTTCATTCAGAAACGAGACAGTATCTTGCCCCCATTTCTGTATGGAGAATGTTTATGCTTTATCATATCTCAAGAACTGCATTGAAAAGGTTCCCCTTCCCTGGGTGACTGAACGCAGGTCTGTAGAATATCCGAACATCTGTTTCAGGGGAACATGAGCGCTTATCTCGCTGACGGGGTCTTTGTGGTTTATGTTTTTCACTTCCCCTTTTCTTAAGTTGATATTTCCGATGACCTCGCCCATGAACTCACCGGGTGTTATTATATTTACCGCAACTATTGGTTCCAGCAGGATGGGCTTTGCGCGCGAGCACCCGCTTGAAAAGGCTGTTGAAGCGGCTATTTTGTAGCCTAAATCCGTTGAGTCTGTTTCCCTGAAAGAACCTCCGGTGATTCTTATAATGACATCAACAACGGGGTAGCCTGCCACAATGCCGCTGAGAGCCGCATCCCGGATACCTTCTTCTATAATGGCGTGAAACTCTTCCGGGATCACCTCATCTTTGATTTCATTGATGAATTCCAGTCCACCGCCCCGTTCATTGGGTTCCAAATGCAGGGTAACATGGCCGAAATGTTTCTTGTCACCGAGCTTCCTGTCGAATATCTCCTCGACGTCAGTTTTTTCTTCTATGGTTTCTCTGTAGACAACCTTGGGTTTGCCTATATTCACATTGGTGTGAAACTCTCTTATGAGTCTGTCGGTGATGATTTCAAGATGAAGTTCACCCATTCCGGAGATGATAGTCTGCGCAGTTTCGTCGTTATATTTGATCTTGAGAGTGGGATCTTCGCTTGCCAATTTTGCAAGGGCTGAGGAAAGCCTCTCCTGGTCTCCGGGCGTTTTAGCTTCGATTGCCTGGCTGATTACCGGTTCGTAGAATTCTATCGGTTCCAGGATAATCCGATCGGATTCATCACATATGGTGTCCCCGGTAGAGGTATCTTTCAGGCCTATCACCGCTACTATATCTCCGGCTACGGCTTCAGCAACACGTTCTCTCTTGTTTGAGTGCATTTTTAGAAGCCTGGAGACCTTTTCATTTTTTCCCTTACTCGCGTTATATATATCTTCCCCGGCCTTTATTTTGCCGGAATAGATTCTCATATAGGTAATTTTTCTTCCCTCATCCAGCATAACCTTGAATGCGAGTGCCGCGAGAGGGTCTTTCACGCTGCTGTGACGCTTTTCAATGGTTTTAGTTTCAGGATTAATGCCTTCAACGGGTGGTATGTCTTCAGGGGATGGAAGGAAATCAGTGATGGAATCAAGGATCAGTTGGATCCCCTTATTCCGCAGGGCCGTACCGCACATCACGGGCACTACTTTTAACAGAAGAGTCGCATTTCTGATCGATTTGATGATCTCCCTTTCGGCAATCTCGTTTCCCTCCAGATATTTTTCGGCGATAACATCGTCAATCTCCGCGAGTGTTTCAATAAGCTTCTCGCGGTATTTTTCCGTTTCGGGTAGCATGCCGGAAGGAATATCGGAAATATCATATGATAATCCCAGATTGTCTTCATCCCATGTAATCATCTTTTGTCTGATAAGATCAATTACTCCCAGGAATGTTTCATTCTTTGTATAGGGTATCTGAACCGGAAGAGGTGTGGAATTGAATCTTTCCCCCATCATGTTTACCGTGCCGTAATAATCCGCGCCAACCCTGTCCATCTTATTGATGAATGCTATCTTGGGGACGCTGTATTTGTCCGCCTGGCGCCACACCGTCTCCGATTGTGGTTCTACTCCTCCGACGGCGCAAAATACTGCCAGCACTCCATCCAGTACTCTGAGAGATCGTTCAACTTCTATGGTGAAATCCACATGTCCGGGTGTGTCAATTATATGTATTTCGCTGTCTTTCCAGTGGCAGGTAGTAACCGCGGAGGTAATAGTTATCCCCCTCTCCTGCTCCTGTGTCATCCAGTCCATAACCGCTTCACCGTCATGCACCTCGCCGAGCTTGTGGGTTTTGCCGGTGTAGTAGAGAATCCTCTCCGTTACGGTTGTCTTTCCCGCGTCGATATGGGCAACTATCCCTATATTTCTTATTTTTGAAAGTTTTGTAATAGCCATATTGTCGTGTCTTTAAGAGCGATTTCCTGTTATTAGTTCTTTATTTACAGTGAATGGCTTACTGGTGTCTATGTGGCCTTTTATCGTTTTCAGGTCCTTGCCGTCTACCAGAATTTTTACTTTTTCAACGGATGGCATATTAATGGTGATGGTATTAGTCAGTGAGTATATGGTCAACATTTCACTGGCGCTTCCTCCGGGATGAAAGTCAATCAGGTTCCTGTCGAAATCTATATAGGCTGTTCCATCTTTTATACTAACTTTTCTAAGAGATGTTTTCTCCGAAAATGTTTTTGCCAGATCGGCGGTGCCGGGACCGCTGATCAATGCCTCTACCAGCTTTTTGACCTTGTCGGTAGAGGATTCTACGCCTGGGATATACCTGTCCTTGGGAATGAGGAAGCGCTCATTGGGATCGGAGAAATACAACTTTACCTTTTGTTTCTCTCTTTTTACTATTGGGGCTATTACGGTTCTTTTGCCATCGGTGGGAGGATATATATAATCAAACAATGAAAGAAAAAAGAAGACAAGAAAGCCCACGCCAACCAGAGTGATTAGCGAGAGATAAAACATCCTGGTATTTTTCTTCCTCTGCTTTGCCTTTATCTGCTTGGATTTTGACTTTTTCTTTGATCCCATAATAAGTTTATCCCTCTGTTAAAAAATGCGCCGAATCTAAGATAGATTTCATGTCCTGTCAAGATAAGAAGACAGGAAACCGTTGTGACATGTCGAATTGTTGATAGCTTGTCCGTATTGAGATAATATGGAAACACTTATTTCATGACAGACCCTTATGGTGAAATACAGTCCAGTTTCTCTTTTGCTCTTAATCCGAACACTGATTCCGGGTTAGCTTCAATGACAGATCGCAATTCTTCAACTGCCTTTTTCTTGTTTCCCGCTTCCAGGTAGCTTATTCCCAGCCAGTATCGCGATTCGATCATGCCGGGAGCCACATCGATAGATTTTTTCAAGCAGTGTATTGCCCCGGCGATGTTATGCCCGGCAAGATACGCAATTCCCATATTTTTCTGGATTAGTGGAAATATTATTGTGTTGGGTTCTCTCTTAAGCGCCGTTTTGTATTTTATCAGCGCTGTTTTGTAATCTTCCTTTTTGTAGTATGCCCAGCCAATATTGTTCAGCGCTATTGCCGGGGTTTCGTAGAGCATATTCAAGAGAGCCAGGTCAAATTCTTCTATTGCACTGTCGTAAAGACCCGCCCCCAGATATATGGTTCCCAGATAGTTGTGTGCTTCCGAATAATCAGGTTTTATGAACAGGGCCTTTTTGAATTCCCTCTTTGCCTCTTCCTTCATGCCATTTCCATAATATGAAAGTCCGGTATAGTAATGTATCTCCGGATCATCCGGCGAAAGGCGCTGTGCCACAAGAAATTCCCTGAGAGCCTGGGGAAATTGTCCAGATTTAAGATAGGCATCTCCCATATTGACATGGTTGGCGGCCTTCTCTCTGTTTTGACGGCTTGTGGCACAGCCGGGCAGAAACATCATGCCGGTTATCATTAAGAAGAGAATTAAATATTTAAATGTTTTGTTTTTCATAATATGGCCTTACCGGTTATTGTTCGCGTTTACCCACCAGTCACCCTTATCCTTAAACCACCACTCGGACGAATCTGTCTCGGTTATAGTCTTTGCCAGTTTCTTCGCCGTGTCTGTGTAGAGCCTTTTGACGGCAAATCCTATCCATTCTTTGCTGTATTTATTGCCCAGATCATCATATTCCTTCAACTGAAGAATAAGCGCCAGCTGATCGGCGTCATGTGCTATAATAGATTCTCTGGTCTTTTTTTCATTGAACTCATTTATGGCGCATCTTATTTCATCTCCGAAGAAAAGGGTTTCCGCAAGTTCGTCAACTACTTTTTTTTCATCCACATCTACATATTTTTTGTTAACATAATTCATATCACCGGTTCTCGCCTCCGGAAGATCGTGAACCAGACATAATTTCAGGACCCTTGATTCATTCACTTCAGGTTCCAGTTTGCACAAGGCATAGCCGATAAAGATCGTCCGCAGTACATGCTCCGCTACCGATTCGCAACCGGACCCCAGAAATTGAAAACCCGACCTCGGCGTTTTTTGCAGCATTCCCGTTTCAAACAGGAAATTCGCTATATTCTTCATGTTAACCCTTCTTAAGTGTCTTGATCCTGTTTTCCATCATATCATAGATCTTTTTTATCTCTAACTGGAGAGATGCGATACCGTCAGGTTTCATAGACACCAATCTGCCGAGCCGTTCGTGCCAGTACTGAACCACTGATATTTCATTTTCTCTTATCTTATTTCCAACCTTCTTCTGAAACTCTCTTAAAAATTCAGAGTCGGCCATATCAATCGCCTTTCTGTTTCTGAGGTGCGGGTGTGCCGGCTGTGTTTGCCGTTGTGGAACATATATCATTTAGGTCTTAGTTGCAACAGTGACTTGTCCGTCAGAATCCGATACAAATTTGACCCTGTGCACCGGTGAATCACCGGTGCACCCGTTCTGCCATAATCCAGCCCCATTTTTGCTCTTTAAATCGTAAAAAAATAGGACATTTTTGATTCTTGTCTGATATTTATATGTTTTTGACTTGACTTGACTTTTTTATCCCATTATAAAAGGAAGTTCTCAAGATTTATGATTATAAAACAACAAAAAGGGGAGGAAAAATTATGAAAAATTATTTCGGGAAAGTTTTTGTCGCTGCAATTGTTCTGGTATTTGCAGTATCCATGATGCCGGGAGCCGGACTTGCGGCTGATACGATAAAACTGGGCGTCGCCGGTGCTCACAGTGGAGACCTTGCGTCCTATGGTATACCTTCCGTGAAGGCCGCTGAGCTTGTGGTCAAAGATATCAACGCGAAGGGGGGAATCTTGGGCAAGAAGGTGGTACTTCTTGTGGAAGATGATGTATGCAAACCGGAGGTTGCTACAAGTACAGCTACAAAGCTGCTGTCTCAGGGTGTTGATGTTGTTATGGGGCACATCTGCAGTGGCGCCACCAGGGCCGCTCTCGGCATATACAAAGGTGAGAACATTATCTGTATGTCGCCATCCGCGACTAACCCGCCCCTGACACAGAGCGGCGATTACCCCAATTTTTACAGGACTATTGCCTCGGATGATGCCCAGGCACAGCTTGAGGTGGATTACGCGCTTGATGTATTAAAAGCCAAAAAGATTGCCGTACTGCATGACAAGGGCGATTATGGCAAGGGATTGGCCGAATTTGCGAAGGGCTTTATTGAGAAAGACCCCAGAGCTAAAGTGGTTCTGTATGAAGGTGTCACGCCGGGCGCTGTCGATTATTCAGCTGTTGTTCAGAAGATAAGGCGTTCGAAAGCGGATGCGGTGATATTCGGCGGTTATCATCCCGAGGCGTCAAAGATTATCATGCAGATGCGCAAAAAGAGGATGAAAACGGCTTTTATTTCCGATGATGGTGTCAAGGACGATACTTTTATCAAGGTTGCCGGCAAATACGCGGAAGGTGTTTATGCCACCGGTCCGAGAGACACGTCTTCGAATCCTCTGGCGATTGCCGCTATCGAAGCGCATAAAAAGGCATATGGCGCTGATCCGGGCGCATTCTTCCTTAATGCGTATGCCGCGACACAGGCCCTGCTGAACGCGATTGATAAGGCGGGATCGACCGATTACAATGCGGTGTCAAAGGCCCTGAAGACCGAATATGTTGAAACACCCCTTGGAAAGATCAAATTTGACAGTAAGGGAGATGCCATAGGCATCGGGTTCTCCATATATCAGGTCCAAAACGGCAAGTATGTCGAACTGAATTAAAAGAGTATAAAAATATATATTAAAATAAATCAGGGGGCAGGCGTAAAAGCCTGACCCCTGATTTATTG
>JAGGXJ010000043.1 GCA_021163105.1 Syntrophobacterales bacterium | reverse complement strand
GTCGTCGGTCGCCTCCAACATGAGGATATCCTGCAGCCGTCGTGGAAGAACAACCTGCGCATCCGATATGAATGGTCATGAATCTGAACCCGACAATGAGTACCCCATACCACAGCCAGTATTGGGTACATTCTTTAACCCTCCAAGGTTTTGGTGGCAACATTGAGTCCCTCTCTTGCTCGATAGCCAATGCCTGGGTTGATCTCAATCTACATCCACGTAATCAAGATAGATAAATACAGCGGGAATTTTTCGACGAAAAAGTTTTCAAACTAGATCATTGGTCTGAGGATCTCAAGCAGGGTTTGGAACATAATATCAATGAACTCGAAAAACAAATACGCAAAGCCCGCAAAACGACAGCTTTGGCGCAGTTACTGCGAGACAAACTGACAGCCCAGAAAATTATTAAGGTTTTGGGAAAAACGCGCAACCGAAAACGTCGTGAACTATTTGATGTTCAAGATGCTATCAACGCCCAGTGGGAAGGGCTGATTGAAAATATCGAAAAACGGTTACAGCAAAAGTGGAGTGTGTGGAAAATATTTACTATTCGATGGAAGATGGGTTAAAAGGAGGAATGACAATGGCACAAGAACGGTATGATGTACTTTTTGGTAATAGAGGTTGCAATGCCATTTTCCGAGATTTTATATGAAAAACGATGATAAGTTAAAAAAGATTAAAGAAGCTTTGCTGGCAGTAATGCGGGAGCAGCGTCGTTGGCTTCTACTTGTAGGCACTGGCGCGTCGGTTGAAATGGATACTGAATTGGGGATGCCGGCATTAAAGGATCATCTTTTAAATGAGATCCCCAAAGATACGGATGGTTGGGAATCTATAGCTAAAAGGTTGGAACAGGGAGATGATCTTGAGACGTCGCTTACGGGAATAAACCTGACAGAATCTCTTCAGGATGAAATTGCCAGACAGACTGCGGATTTTGTTGCCGGAAAAGATGCGGCATTGAGGGACGAAGTCCTGACCGGTAAGAAGATATGGGTGGGCGAGCCACTGCTGCGGCAACTGATACGGGGACTTTCCCCTACTTGGCCCCGTTTGCCCGTCGTGACGCCGAATTATGACATGCTCATTGAGTATGCCTGCTCAAAGACAAATATTCCTTACATCACCGGATATCATGGCGGAATCATGAGGATTCAGGATTGGACAAAGGCCCGGGAACGGCTTTATCGATTAAATCCAGTAACCATGGGTGGAAAACGCCGTGATATCATCACCCCCATATCATGCATTGAGCTTATGAAGGTTCACGGGTCGATAAATCTCTTTCGTTTAGATGGAACTTTTGTTGAGAATGATCTCTGGACAGCGGGCTGTCCGGCTGATTATACGCCGATGATTGCGCCTCCCGGAGATATGAAAAATAAGGGAGCGCTCAATTTTTATGGTCGTCTGTTTGGCGAAGCTATGGAGGCTATTGACAAAGCAGATGCTTTCTTTGTGATTGGCTATGGGTTCAGGGATGAGCACATCCATCAGAAAATACTGGATCGCGTTCATAGCCTCAAATGCCCTCTTATTGTATTGACGCTTGATCCTTCAATAAAATTAGAGCAATTGCCGGCAATGGGGAAAAATGTATGGGTTGTCACCGGGATTCCAAACCAAACCAACGGCAAAACAAACTTATCAGGAACACGTTTTGCCAATAGCAATCAAGAACTAAATGGGGACTTTGATGGGGTTAATCTTTGGCAAAGTAATGTATTTGCAGAACAAATATTGGGAGGTTGAATATGCCGATTTTTGAATTCAAATATGGTGATGATGCTAAAACTGATCAAAGCTATCTTGGATCGGTTTTGCAAGTAGATACCCGGCGTGTAATGATCAACGCTGAAGACAAACACTTGCAACGTGCAAGCATCGGGAAGTTGGTTACGCTGAAAAGAGGAACTGCAGATGACTGGCTGATTGGCATGGTAGATAGAATTGTGCGCCAGATTGTGACGGCGGACATAACAAACATAGGCGATGAGAAGGATAATCCAGGGAATAATGATCCACTTCTATCTTCAGGCAACGCTGTAACCGTCACGCTTGTAGGTATGGTGCGTTGGAATACCGGAGAGGGCTGTCATGAATTTACGCGCTCATTGCTGGACATGCCGGACATCGGACAGAACTGTTTTGTACTCAAAGGCGATTCTCTGAAGGCCTTTATGGGACTTCTCGTGAAAGAAGGTAATACTGAGCAAGCCCTTGAAATCGGAAAATATACTTTGGATCTGGAGGCTACCGCCTATTTGGATGGCGACAAATTTTTTCAGCGTCATGCCGCTCTCCTTGGTAGCACGGGTTCGGGTAAATCCTGGACTGTGGCAACGATTCTGGAGCGCGCCGCCCGGTTGCCTTCCGCCAATTTGGTTGTGTTTGATCTGCATGGAGAGTACCGTGAATTGCGCTACGCCGACCATCTTCGTATACCGGGCCCAGATGATCTTGGTGTTGCAAATCCAGAATTGCTTTACTTGCCCTACTGGCTCATGAACTGTGAAGAATTGACGGCAATGTTTGTTGAAAGCAGCGAATTTACGGCACATAATCAGACCCTTGTATTTCAGGATACCGTTTTTGCTGAGAAGAAGAAAATTCTTGAAGCAGAGAAAAAAATCGAAGTTCTCAATTCTTTTACGATTGACAGCCCTGTTCCCTTTGATCTTGATATCGTTGTGGCAGAGATCAAACGCCTGAACGAAGAGATGGTGCAAGGAGTTCGAGGACTGAAGCAGGGGAAATTCTATGGGCAATTCAGCCGTTTTCTTGCAAGGATTGCCGGAAAACTAAGGGATCGCCGATATGGTTTTCTCTTCCAGGCACCTAAGGAGCTTCATACATATGAAGCATTTCATGATGTGGGTAAGCAATTGCTTGACTTTACCAGAGAGAACGGTGGTGTCAAGGTTGTCGATTTTTCTGAAGTACCCTCGGATGTTCTTCCGGTCATGCTTGGTATTGTTGGCCGTCTCATTTACTACCTCCAGTTCTGGATGCCAGATGAGAAACGCCATCCTGTTGCCCTCATCTGTGATGAGGCACATATTTACCTGCCGAGAGCCAAAGGCAACCCCAATCAGCAACGGGCGCTGGAAAGTTTTGAAAAAATTGCCAAGGAAGGCCGCAAGTACGGTGTGGCGTTGGTGATTGTCAGCCAACGGCCATCAGACGTGAGTGACACGATTTTGAGTCAGTGCAACAATGTCATGGCTCTACGGCTGGCCAACAGTAACGATATATCTGCCGTAAAAAACATGATGCCGGAAAGTATGATGAGTTTTATGGAAATGCTGCCTGTTTTGGATATCGGGGAAGCGCTGGTTGTGGGTGATGCCGTTCTTCTACCCAGTCGGATCCGTATCAACAAACCTGAAGAGAAACCCCTGAGCGCAACCATTGATTTCTGGACTAAGTGGAGCAATGAAGACGTTTCACCAGACTGGGTATTGGCGGCAGAAAATATGCGACGGCAAAGGAGAAAGACTTCGTGAAACGACGCGCATACGGCATAAATCTTGATGATGGCGTTCCGCTTTCTACCGATGGAGAGTTTCGATTGCTCTATGTACCCTGCAATCCTGAGGTGACGGCTTGCTTGCAGGGATGGTTTGCGGATGAAACTCAGGAGTCTCTTTTACTGGGGGGACAAATCGGCTCCGGGAAAACAACTCTCCTCAAGGAGGTTTCCCGTTCTTTTATTGATGCTCAGGTTATTCCCGTGCGCTTCGACACCGATCTCATCGAGCCATCGGAAGGCGGCTACTGTATGCTCCTGTTTGGTAGAATCCTTCAGGCTTGTTTGAAAGTTGAGGTGGAAGTAGAAGGCTGTGGAATCGCCTTGGCAGATTTCCCGTCCGTTGATACGGATTCATGGCACACTTTTGCCAACAAAGTAACATCACGGCCTTCGAGTCTGCAGGAGGCTGGACGATTGCGGGATGTTTGCGCCGTTATGACCGAAAACGCCGAGCTTGTGTGCAGATCCTGTGATCAACTGCTTGATCGCCTGCGGGACAGGACTTTACGAGAACCTATTATTATTGCCGAAGGCGTTGATAAATTCACTCTTGGCACACCTGGATACTTTTCGCTCAAGGATACCCTGAATTTTCTGGCCAAAAGAAAAACACTTTTCGAGGTCAATGCGGTTCATCTCTTTCAAGAACAGGACTTTCGTCCTGGTATTCGAAAGCTGTTTATCGGAGGTATTGCTAGTGACAATCTTGTCCAGATGTTGCGAAAAAGACTTGGCTCCTATGCCCCGGTCTACCAAGATGCGTTTTCCTTGATTATAGAGTATTCCGGCGGCAATGCCCGTCAGGCTTTGAGACTTCTCAATGCTTATTATTTTTGCCTTGCCCAACGAAAAAATGACCACACGTCGGCAATTTGCAAGGCTTGCCATCAGGTTGGTAAGGATCTTTTAAACATACCTTACGGTCGTTTTCCCGCGGACATATTGAACGTTGTTAAACATGACGGATATATTGAAGGCAGCCTGTTTAATGATGATAAACGTGAGATTCGAGATGGAGCCAATGACGCAGTTTATCATAACTGGTTGTTTGTGCAGCGCGAGCCGGGGCCTGTCACGCCGACACGGTGGCCTGTTATTATTAATCCGCTGATTGATGTGGCGATTAAGTGGGAGGTAGATGCGCCGCAGACACCGGAGGAAAAAGTCGTCCGAAAATGGGCAAGTGATCACGATATAAGCCCTCTTGGTCTGAATATTCCAGTCAATGATAACGGTGAACCAGCTTGGTATAAATTTTGGGAAGAGATTGAATCGTCTTCTTTTTCGGACAGGGACGCCTTGAACATTGTCGGATTGATCGAGGAGATTGCAGCGGGACTCTTTGGTGTTGAACGGCAGGACCGCATTATTATTACCTACCAGGATCGTAAAAACCTGGAAGCGGTCAGGGATTTCCTTGTGGGTGAGGCAAACACTTACGAACATTTTCCCTGCGAGGAAATCACTCTGGAAGGAGGCGAAGGTCTGGAGCCGGTCATCGAATTGCTGATACGGCTTGCAGACAGAGATCCCAATCGCATTTATTCCGTGGAACTCACCGGGAAATGGACCGTGGCCCAGCTTCGCGACCTCGAACACCGGCGCGACATCTTCGACAATCTGCAAATGCTCTGGTGGATACAGCAGGACGATCTAAAACGCTATCTTCGTTTCTGGCCCCAGTTACGCCAGTTCTTCCGAATTTATAGGCTCGAGGATGAGTTGTGGCGCGGAATTACAATGGAAGAGATTCAGGCGGATATTGATTTCATCAAAGAAATGTCTGATGAATCTGATCCGGAAGGTGTCCGCAGGTTACGCAATGTTCTGGTTTACCTCAAGGAGGGGGGGGGGTAAGTCATGAACGCCAATAAACGCCGAGCCATCGTGTGGGACAAGATTGAACGTCTTGCCTTCCGTCCGAATCCACCGACAAAGTGGTTAGGTGTCTATGCAAAGACCCTGCATAACCTCTGGGGCATGGATCAGGTATGGGCTCGTTTCGGCCCGGTTGACAAATTCATTGTCACCTTCTTGAACCTGAAATGTTGCCACTTTATTGAGTCTGAATCCAAATACGAATTCTCATTTGTACATGATTCCTCCGACTGCCTTCATTGGAAAATCCATGTAGATCCAGGATTCCTCAGCAAAGCTTCATTGCAGACGCCTGTGGACAGCTATCCCAGTGAGAAAATGGATAAAAAACTTTATCGCGATGTAGATGCTGTCCTCAACGGTATGATCTTCCATCCGTGTTGTCACACGCACCTTGAAGGCCTTGGAAT
>JAGGXJ010000117.1 GCA_021163105.1 Syntrophobacterales bacterium | reverse complement strand
TGATGATCACACACCACGATTCAATGAACCTGAGGTCAAGTCTCTCTCAGATATTAAATATAAGCGCATGGGGGATTGTTATTGTTGTATCCTCGTTCATGTTCCTCTATGCAGGTCGCTGGATTGATAACAAGCTTAATACTGAACCCAGTTTCATGTTAGGTCTTTTCATGCTGGCCATATTCCTGTGTATCTGGAGACTCTATGGAGAAGCGCTTATACACATGAAAAAACAGTAAGAATAACCTCTTCTTATTATACCCCTACAGACAACCCCCCGTTCTCCCCGGAGATGGGGGGTTGTTTTTTGGCAGTCAGAAGAATTTTCTGTCTCGCATGGTATCCGGAAAATTACACTTGCATGTATTGTGTCCCGTGCTCTACAATACACAAAGAACAACGGGAATAAACTTTTTGCAAACGAGAGGGAATGCGTGATGTCAGTTATAGAGGATAATATAACAGAAATAAGGGAAAATATTGCCGAGGCGGCCTTGAAGTCGGGGAGAAATCCTTCTGAGATACGGCTGATGGCTGTAACTAAGACGGTGGATGATGACAGGATACTGGAGGCTATAGAAGCCGGAGTGGATATAATGGGTGAGAATTATATCCAGGAGGCAAAGAGAAAGATTGAGAAGATGGATGTGGATGTGAAATGGCATATGATAGGACATCTGCAGTCCAACAAGGCGAAATACGCGGTCAGACTTTTTGACATGGTTCATTCCGTTGACCGGATGGGACTGGCTGTTGAACTTGACAAGAGATCAGCGGCTGCGGGACGCGTAACCGATATTCTTGTCGAGGTAAATGTCAGCGGCGAGGAGAGCAAAAACGGTATTTCTACAGAGGAAGCACCGAACCTGATCAGACAAATCTCGTCGCTTGATAATCTTTCTATCCGGGGACTTATGACAATGCCACCCTGGTTTGATGATCCTGAGGATGCCAGGCCCTACTTTGTGGCCCTGCGGGAGCTTAGGGATAAAATAATCGCAGAGGATATAAAGGATGTCGAGATGCGCGAACTTTCAATGGGGATGTCGGGTGATTACCGGGTCGCCGTGGAGGAGGGCGCAACCCTGGTGAGGATAGGAACTGCCATATTTGGCGCACGGATATATTAAGTGTCCATTCCAAAATGGCCCTTTTCACAATCTCAGCGTCAATCTGCGGGATTTCTTGTGCGATGTACTATTATAGTACGTCTCCGCGTAAGCCCCTGATTTCCTTGATCTTGTAAATCCTGATATATCGGGATTGAATCGGACACTGGTTCGCACCTCACTCTCCATTTTCCGGGTTTTCGCTCCCCGGTTCCCGGCCCTTGTATATGAATCTGTCGAGCAGTCTGTGATAAGATGTCCAGTTAGATTCATCTCCGGAGTTGCTTATAAATTCCCCGAAAGCGTTCATTTTTGCGTCTAAATCATCGATAAAGTTTACGATAAGGGCCTCTATCGTCTTGGGCCGTTTCGGCGACCCGTATTCCAGGGTTCCGTGGTGACTGAGAAGTATGTGCCGAAGTTCAAGCGCGAGCTGTTTCGGAAAGCCTTCAATCCCGGCGATCTTTGCGTCCACAAGCTCCACGGCTATAACGATGTGTCCTATAAGCCGTCCCTCATCGGTATAGTTCATAGAGCCTTTGAACGAGAGTTCGTAAATTTTTCCGATGTCATGCAGTATCCCGCCCGTTATAATAAGATCCCTGTCGGCCTGCTGATAATGATCCGCCACCAGATCGAGAAGCTGTGTTACTGACAGCGTATGCTCAAGCAGTCCGCCTATATACGCGTGGTGAAAACCCTTCGCGGCTGGCGCCTTCTGGAAGGAATCGGCTATCTCTTCATCGCTGAATATCAGTTCCAGCAGAGCCTTCAGATGAGGATTGCCTATCGTGCTTATGATACTCATGAGAGATTCAAACATTTCCGAGCTGTCCGATGCGGATGACGGCAGGTAATCAGCCGGGCTGGTTTCAGGGTCATCAATGACGGTAATCTTTGAGATGGAGAGCTGAATCATATTTCTGAAGCTTACCGCGTAAGACTGTATCTCAATTATGTCCCCGGCCTGGAATATGTTGTTTATCTCGGCCGCCCTGTCCCATACCCTTCCGTCTACTTCACCTGTCATATCTCTGAGTCTCAGATTCAGGTACGGATTTCCCTTCTGGGATATTGCCATATTCTTTTCGGTGACGAGAAACATATCGCTTACCCTGTCCCCCGCGCATATATCTTTCACATAGATATTTTTTGTGTTCAAAATCTTACCCGCCTTTCATTGGAATATATCTTAAACGATCCGTTTCTTACATGGCCTATGAGTGTTATCCCGGCATTCTCCAGGATATTTACGGCCTCGGATGTCGGAACTGAGTGGGAAATAACGATCGGAATGCCCATTGTCCAGACTTTTTCCGCAATTTCCGAGGAGACTCTTCCCGTTTTTATTATAATCTTGTCGGAACAATCAATGCCATTCAGCAGAGTGTATCCCCCCAGCATGTCAATGGTGTTATGTCTTCCAATATCGTCCCTTGAAACAATTATGCCCTTTGTATCCGCGAGGGCTGAGCAGTGTGTGCCATGTGTCACCCTGTGAAGCTTTGACGAGGATAGCAGGGTCTCCATGAAATCCGCTACCTTTTTTGCCGGTATGAAAATATCGGAAGTGATACTGTTTTCAGACTTTCCCGATTCCCTTGTCTTTGCGCCGCTAGACATGACGAATATCTCCGGAGAGTCCGGCTTTGAAATGCCCTCATTTTTTGTAAGGACATCAACCCTCGATTTTTCGACGGATGTTGTTATTTTTTTTATATCCTCCTGAACCCTGATTATACCGGCAGACCGGAGAAATCCGGCGGCAAGTTCCTCAAGGTGGATCCCGGTGCAGGCAATGGTCGCAACCTTCCGGTTGTCCAAGAATATTTCTACAGGCTCTTCTCTTATAACATATTCAGAAATCCGGGAAGCCTTTTTTCCACTGTAAAACCCTACATCAATCTTTTCCGTAGGCGCCTTCAATTTTTTACCTCTCGCAATATCCGGTGATCTTTTACCCGTATGGTCAGCTTCGTTTTATCAAAAAATTCCATTAGTGGAATTATAAACTTGCGCGACAGGCCCGTCATCTCCTTAAAACTGGCCGGAGATGCCTTGCCGTCCCTGATAAGAAGTTCTTTATAATCTTTTTTAAGCCTGTCGAGAGCATCTTTGTGAAAATACAGATCTTCATTAACCCTGACAAGGATTTCCGTGTTGATCATGACGGTCAAAATATCGGTTACGGCATCCATTTCCCTGGAAAATTTTTCCATGATTTCCTTTGTTGAGGGAGGTGTTAGACCGGAATCCCGGTAAATGCCGGTGATTTCTTCCCTGAGTCGCAATTCTTCGTCTTTCAAGCTGATCCTGTATCCTTCGATTCTGACATTCTCTTTTTCCGTGACTATCTTTCCATCCGCTTCCAGGTCTCTGACAGCTTTGTTAAACAGTCTGGGATCGATATAGCCCCCGAGAGTGGTTCTCAACTCCTCCCTGGAGAGTCCCTCCTTCAATGGATGTTTTTTATGATATGCCTCTGTCTCAGATATTACCCTTTTCTGAAGATTCCTGTATATTCCGGCGGAGACAACTCTGCGTTCATCCCGATCCAGTAACAACGCGGTCTTTTTTGACAACATATTTTCAAGAATTTTTTCCTGCTCACCGGGTAAAAGCCCTGTCCTTATCGATAGGCTCCGGCTGGAAATGCCGTCAAGGCCGGCCCTGTCCAGTATTATGCCTGTCTTGTCCTCACCTGATCCCCTGTGGAGTTTTTCTTCTTCTCCAGGTATCGTGTGTTTCCCGTGTTTCTTCGCGAGAGGATCTATTATCTCACCACCCCCTATAGTGGTGATTGGAGAATAACTTCTGATAACAAACCGGTCTCCCGACATAGCCACCAGAGGGGTTTTGGAGATTAGCTGAGCGTATGTTTCTTCCCCGGGCCCGATTTCCTCCCTGTCCGGCAGGATGATCCTCGAAATCGTTTCGCTGGTCCCGGTATGGAATCTGACAAGAGTCCTGTTTTTCAATTTTTTCCCGGCTCCGGGGAGATATTTCATATGAATATCCAAACGGTCTGACGCCTCAAATATGGAGGGGCTGGTGAGAACGTATCCTCTCTCTATCGTTGTCCTGTCGGTCCCCTGAAGGTTAATGGCAGTTCTCTGTCCGGCCTCCGCCATCGGAGATGTTTCGTTGTGAATCTGGAGGCCCCTTATTTTTGCCTTTGCCCCGGATGGCATGATCTCAACCGTATCGCCGATCTTTATCCTTCCGGATGCCAGCGTTCCGGTTACCACAGTGCCGAAACCCTTCATGGTAAATACTCTGTCTATCGGTAGCCTGAAGAGCCCGGAATCTGTCCGCTCATCCAGTGTGGAAATAATCTCGCCAAGCGCCGCGAGGAAATCCGAAAGCCCAGTGCCTGTGATTGATGACAACGGGATTATCGGTGAAGTTTCCAGAAAAGTTCCCTTTAAGAAATTTCTGATATCTTCCTGTACAAGGGCCAGCCAGTCTTCATCCACCATGTCTGTTTTAGTGAGGGCTACAAGCCCCCTGCTTATGCTGAGAAGTTCACATATTTCCAGATGTTCTCGTGTCTGAGGCATTACGCCTTCATCCGCCGCTATTACCATGACAACCAGATCTATTCCCCCGGCGCCGGCGACCATATTCTTCACGAATTTTTCATGACCCGGGACATCCACTATCCCGATCTTCTGGCCATTTGTGAGGGTAAGCGGGGCAAACCCAAGCTCAATGGTAATCCCGCGTTCCTTTTCCTCTTTGAGTCTGTCGGTGTCTATGTCGGTGAGTGCTTTTACCAGTGCGGTCTTCCCATGGTCGACATGCCCGGCTGTGCCCAGGATAATATGCTTCATGCTTCTCGTCCGGTGATCCTGTCTTTTATTTTTTGAAGTCTGACTATTCACACGTAGTCAGGCTGAAACTGTTTAGACTAAAAGGGTCGGAAGGCATGCTTTGGCGGAAACAAGTAATTTCTGTATCCCGATCTGAAACGTGGCTTCAAAATACGCCGTATTTTCGCTTTTTACTAACAGTCTTCAGTCTTCAGCCTATATACCTGAGTAGTTACTTTGAAATAGCAAAAACTTGCGATTTACACAAGTGGATTGTCTGCCGGGTTTTGTAATATCATTACGAGTATGCTATAGAGCTTCGTCTATTATGAGAGTATTAGGCCTTGACTACGGAGAAAAAAGAATAGGAGTGGCGATCTGTGATGAACTGGGCATGACTGCCAGGGGCATTGCCACTATTGCCAGAAAGTACTGGAAAAGAGATATTGAGCAGATAGCCGGGCTTGTCAGGGAATATGATGCCCGGGAAATAGTCGTTGGTTATCCAGTGAGGCTGGACGGTACGGAGGGAATCCAGTGTGAAAAGGTAAACCGGTTCATTGATGTTCTTGAAGCGGGTGTTTCCGTACCTGTTGTGAAGTGGGATGAAGCCCTTTCCACGAAAGAGGCGGAGAGCCTGCTTATAGAAGCGGATATGAACCGCAGGAAGAGAAAAGGGGTTGTTGACAAACTTGCAGCTGCCATTATTCTTCAGGACTATCTGGACCATCAATGATACCGTCGATTAATAACCTTCGAAAAGGAAAATGGTAACTGCTCAGGTTCACAGTTCACGGTTTAAAAAAGTTGTTAACGGCTAATTTTCAGCCGATAATCAACTAACATCTGAACTATTGAACTTTGGACTAAATAACCTGAGTAATTACGAAAAATATTTGGAATTTGAAACCTGAAACTGTCCGGGACTCCGGAGATACGATGAATATTGCGAGATGGATTAAAATAGTTGCGGTTGTATGCGTAGTCGTTACGTTTTTATTATGTCTGATTTTCTGTAATTACGCGAATAGCCCGATAGATTTTAAGTACAGGGAATTTACGATAGAGATACCCTGGGGCAGCACTTTCTCCGCGACTGCTGACATACTGGAAGAAGCGAGACTGATCAGGCATAAAAGAGAGTTTTATCTCCTGGCACTTTTAATGGACGCGCCAAAGCATATCAAACCTGGCGAATACGATTTAAGCAGTTCCATGACCCCTGTCGCAGTGTTAGACAAACTGGTGCAGGGAAAGATCAAGGGGTATTTTGTTTTTATACCGGAGGGTTTTACGTTGCGCCGGATAGCCTCTCGTCTGGAAAATGCGGGTCTTGCCGACAGAGAAAAGTTTATCGGCCTCGCATCAGACAGCATTCTGTTGTCATCCCTTGGCATAGAGGGGGAAAGCGCTGAAGGTTATCTTTTCCCGGATACCTATAAATTAGACAAGTCAATGGGAGAAGAGGGGATTATAAGATTTATGGTGAAGCAGTTCAGAAAGAGTATAACGCCTGATATGCTGGAAAGGGCGAGCGAGATCCACTTTACACTGGATGAGCTTGTAACGCTTGCCTCCATTATTGAAAAAGAAGGAGGCCCGAATGAGGAAAGACCAATGATATCGGCAGTTTTCCATAACAGATTAAAGAAAGGCATGAGACTCCAGAGCGACCCGACAGTCATTTACGGCATCAAGGACTTTGATGGAAATCTCAAAAGAAGTGACCTCAGGAAAAAGACGCCTTACAATACCTACATAATAAAGGGTTTACCACCGGGGCCCATCTGTAATCCTGGTATGGAGGCGATTAAGGCCGCTCTTTATCCCGCGTCTGTGAAGTTTCTCTATTTTGTATCGAAGAACAATGGCTCCCACCAGTTTTCATCCAATCTTAAAGACCACAATAAAGCAGTCCTAAAATATCAAATTAAAAGAAAAAAATAGCGATTTTTTTCCTTGACAAAGCCGCAGGGTGTCTTTATAGTCCGACTTAGTGGAGCAAAGTGGATGATTGTGGAGGATTCTATCGGTGTCTGTATTCAGAGGAAGATACTATCACACCATTGATGAAAAGGGGAGAATCATCTTTCCCGCCAGGCTGTGCCAGGTTTTCACCGAGAAGTATGACGAGCGGATGGTGATAACAAACTGGGACGGCTGCCTCCTGGTTTTTCCTTATAGCGAGTGGGTTGTAATAGAAGAGAAGGTGTTCCAGCAGTCCATAATAAGAAAAGAAGTGCGTGCGTTTCAGCGTCTCTTCATGTCCGGCGCTGTTGACTGTTCTTTCAACGCTCAGCGAAGAGTGCTCGTGCCGCCTCCTCTCAGGGAGTACGCGAAGCTTGAAAAAGAGATTGTCATTGCTGGTATGGGACGGAGTATAGAAATCTGGAACAGGGAGATGTTTGAGAAAGAACTTGACAACTCCAGCCAGAATGTTGAGGCCTTCAGCGATTATATGGCTGATCTGGGGATATGACAAAGTCACCCTTTCATGAACCGGTTATGTTCAGGGAAACAGTGGATTCACTGAACTGCAGGCCGGGCGGGGTATATTTTGACGGAACTCTGGGGGGTGGAGGACACGCATATGAGATCCTCTCAAGAACGTCTCCGGACGGGATTCTCGTCGGTGTTGACCGTGACAAGGATGCTCTCTCTGAAGCTAAACGAGAACTTAAAACCTTCAAGGACCGGATACTGCTTGTAAAGGGGAATTTTGCCGACATCAGGAATATATTGTTGGGACTGGGGATTGAAAGGGTAAATGGAATCTTGCTGGATCTGGGGGTTTCATCCCACCAGTTCGATACAGCTAACAGGGGGTTTGTTTTTTCTCTGGATGCGCCGCTTGACATGAGAATGGATCAGGAAGACGGCTTGACGGCGTTCGATATAGTGAATGATTTTCCAGAAGATGAACTGAAAAAGATCATAAAAGATTATGGTGAAGAGATGATGCCCGGAAGGATTGTAAGAGCAATTTCGGAAAGGCGGAGGCTGTCTCCCATAAGAACAACGGGTGAACTTGCCGCGATTATTACCGGCGCTCTGCCCGGCCGCTTGAAGAAAAAAAGGATACATCCCGCCACAAAAACCTTTCAGGCTCTCCGAATTGCCGTCAATAACGAACTGACGAATCTTCATAACGCGATAGAAGATGGAATTGACATGCTGGAAGAAGGGGGCAGGTTTTCCATAATATCATTTCATTCACTTGAAGACCGTATGGTGAAAACCCTGTTTCGCTCCTGGGAGAAGGGGTGTATTTGCCCTCCGGATTTTCCGGTTTGCCGTTGTGGCCGAAAGAGTAAACTGAAAGTGCCGGTCAGAAGGGCTGTTATGCCGGGGGACGCCGAAATAGCTTTTAACCCAAGGGCAAGAAGCGCGAGGTTGAGAACGGCTATAAGGATCTGAGAATGTTAGCATCCGGCAGAAAAAAAGGGGGGGTGGAACTTTTTCGCCTTATACTTATAGCGCTTATCTTTATGGCTGTTGCGCTTGTCTATGTATGGTTTCGGATAAGTATTACAAAGATCGATTATCGGATAGCCGAAGAGATGCATCGCGGAGACACTCTTATGGAGGAAAACAGGAAATTGAAGATTGAGGTCGCGACGCTGAAATCTCCGCACAGGATAGAATCTATTGCCAGGACTAAACTTGGGATGTGCTATCCGGAAAGGGATCAGGTGATTTTCTTAAAATGACTGCAAAATCGGGAAAGTGGCTTAGATTCAGGATGGCGTCAATATTGGTTCTTTTCCTTGTGCTGTATGTAGGGCTGGGGTCGAGAGCGTTTCAACTTCAGGTTGTCTCCGGAGAAACGCTGGGGAAGCTTGCCGACAGGCAGCACAAAAAGAGTCTGACGCTGTATCCGGAAAGAAGATTCATATTTGATAGAAACGGGCAGAAGCTCGCGGCTACCGTAATGGCGGATTCCGTTTACGTGGATCCCTTGAGTGTTGAAGATCGCAGGAAGGTTTCGTCGAAGCTTTCATCCATATTGGGTGTAAAGAAGCAAAAGGTTGCAGAGGCGGTTTCAAGTCAGGGTAGCTTCCGCTGGGTTGCCAGGCAGATTTCTCCGGTCAGGGCGGAGCGAATACGTGCTTTGAAATTGAAGGGCGTTCATTTAATACAGGAACCCAAGAGATTTTATCCTCACAGGGAAATGGCCTGCCACCTTCTCGGATTTGCCGGCTTGGATTCCACCGGCCTGGATGGCCTGGAATCGAAATATGATGAATATCTGAAGGGTGTCCCCAAAAAGGCAATATGGGGCAGAGATGCCAGGGGATACAAAATCTATCTGAATAATAATTCGGGCGATATAGAGGATGACAGTAGTTGCAGTCTTTTCCTGACTATCGACAGCAAGATTCAATTTATTGTTGAATCTCAGCTAAGAAAGGCCGTTGAAGGTACCGGTGCGAAGGGGGGGACCGTTATAGTTATGGATCCCGGGACAGGGGAGGTCTTGGCAATGGCCAGTGAACCGAGGTTCAATCCCAACGCCTTTTCCAAATATCCCGCGGAGGCCAGGAGAAACAGGGCGGTTACCGATTGTTTTGATCCGGGTTCCGTCTTCAAGCCCTTTGTAGCTGCTGCCGCTCTTGAGGAAGGTCTTGTTGCTGAAACGGATATGTTTGACTGCGAGAACGGGTCTTACACAGTGGGAAACAGAGTCATCCATGATGCACAGAATGAGAAATTCCAGGAACTTAACTTGCGGGAGATTCTTAAATATTCCAGTAATATAGGCTCGGTTAAAATAGCGGAAAGGCTCGGAGAAGAGAAGCTTTACCGTTATATTACAATGTTCGGGTTTGGTTCAAAAACGGGAGTTGATCTTCCGGGTGAATCAAAGGGTATTCTGCGAGATCCGGAAGAGTGGAATGATGTTGATTTCGCGACGATAGCCTTTGGCCAGGGTATTTCGGTTACGGCCATACAATTAGTTACAGCAATGTCTGCCATAGCAAACGACGGCATACTGATGAAACCGCATGTTGTCCACTGTATGGTGGATAAAAAAGGCAGCATGGTGAAGGAATTTGAACCTGTGGCGGTAAGGCGGGTTATATCTCCTGAGACTTCACATAGAATTACATCCTTTCTTACCGATGTGGTGGAAGAGGGTACCGGAGAGAATGCCCGTATAGCCAACCTTTCTGTGGCGGGCAAGACCGGCACATCCCAGAAGTTCGATTTTGATCTGGGACATTACTCGACTGAAAAAGTGGAGGCCTCTTTTGTCGGGTTTTTCCCTGCGGAAAATCCCCAGCTGGTAATCCTTGTTGTGTTGGATGAACCGGAGACCCACAGGTGGGGTGGAACTGCCGCCGCGCCGGTTTTCAAGAAGGTTTCTGAACAGATATTAAGATGTTCCAATAAGAGTATGGAACTGAGAGAGGTTGCCGCTGACGAAGACAACGAAGGAATAAAAATAATCCAGGCATCGACTACTGCGGAAACAATCTATCACGACGATACTCCAGTGGATGAGTTGGCTTTCCCTGATTTTGGAGGTATGTCGATAAGGGAGGTCCTGAGGATTTCCCAAAGCAGGGGAATAGACGTAAGAATTGCGGGAAGTGGTTGGGCTGTGAGTCAGAATCCGGTCCCGGGTGTCCGGATAGAGGAGAATCGGCCTTGTTATGTTCTGTTTGACAGGGGTGTCTGAGAAGAGGGACGCGCGGCATGGAACTTTTACGTCTGCTAAGTGAAGTAGATGTTCTGGGGATATCGGGAGATATTTCCGGGGATGCCTCTGATATTTGCTACGACTCCAGAAAATGTAAGGAAGGATCCGTTTTTGTTGCGATTGCAGGAGCCGAATTCAACGGCCATGATTTCGTGCGCGACGCGGTGAAAAGGGGAGCGAGATATATCGTACATGATGAAGATGTTGTTCCCACTGAACCGGGCGCGAATTTTATAAAGGTAAAAGACAGCCGTCTGGCGCTGGGCAGGCTTGGGAAAAACTTTTATGGCAATCCCTCCCGCAATCTCTGCCTGATAGGGGTTACCGGAACGAATGGAAAGACAACAGTAGCCTATCTCCTGGAATCCATCCTGGAATCTGCCGGGTTTTGTACAGGAGTTACAGGAACAGTAAATTACAGATATGGGGGCAATCTGTTTCCCGCTTCGCACACAACGCCCGAGTCGCTCGACCTTCACAGAATGCTGAGGAAAATGGTCGACGCGGGAGTGACCCATGTTGTGATGGAGGTTTCCTCTCACGCGATCGACCTGAAAAGGATCCATGAATGCGAGTATGATATCGGGATATTTACGAATCTTTCACAGGAACATCTCGACTATCATCATACCATGGAAGAATATTTTCTGGTGAAGAAGAAATTTTTTACTGATATGCCCGGTGGGCGCGTAGCAGTTGTTAACTGTGATGATCCATGGGGCACAAGACTCCTTGACGAGATAAAAACACCGTCAGTTACATTCGGAGTGGGGGAATTGTGTGATGTGTCATCCACTGATTTCACCCTTTCCATGGATGGAATAAACGCGAGCATAAAAAGCCCGGACGGTGAATTTCCGGTATCCTCCGCCATGGTTGGAAAGTTTAACCTTTACAATATTCTCGCCGCTGCCGCGACGGCTGTATCTCTCGGGATACCTGAGGGATATATCCGGTCCGGCATAGAGGCGCTGAAGACGGTTCCAGGTCGTTTGGAGCGGGTGAGCAGGCCCGGTGAGCCCGCGGTATTCGTGGACTATGCTCATACTGGAGACGCCTTGGAAAAGGTGCTCGAAAATCTGTCTGATTTTAAAGAGGGGAGGATCATAACGGTTTTCGGGTGCGGCGGAGACAGGGATCGTACGAAAAGGCCTGTTATGGGGAAAATCGCGACAGCATTGAGTGACCTGGCCATAATTACTTCGGATAATCCGAGAACGGAAAATCCCGCAGGGATCATAGATGAAATAGTGGTGGGGATTGATCCTCGTTTCATGAAATACAGCTCCGGGGATATCATCAATGGTTTCAGTGAAAAAGGTTATCTGATTGTTCCTGACAGGAAAGAGGCCATAGAACTGGCAGTATCTATAACCGGCAAATCGGATATTGTGCTGGTCGCGGGAAAGGGACATGAGGATTACCAGATCATCGGAACCCGGAAGTTTCCTTTTGATGACAGGGTAGTCGTCAGAGAGGCCCTTTCCGGTAGCGGCCCGAAAGGTATGTATTGAAAGACATGAAATCACCCGTATTAAAAGTGGAAGAGATAATCACGGCAACTAAAGGGACCCTTGTCAGGGGGAATCCTGAAGGTGTGCTTGAGGGATTATCCACAAATTCAGAGGATGTAATCGGGGGCAATCTCTTTATTTCTCTCATCGGGAAAAGATTTGACGGGCACAGTTTTATCCCGGATGCGATAAAAAACGGCGCATCGGGCCTGCTCGTTCAGAGAGAGGAGGAAGAGATAACGGGGAAAATCCCCGGTGATCTTTCCGTGGTTCTTGTTGATGATACCCTGCGCGCGCTGGGCGATATAGCCAATTTATGGAGAAATAAATTCACGATTCCTGTTGTGGCGGTAACGGGAAGTTCCGGTAAGACAACAACGAAAGAGATGATAGCCACGGTCGCGGGTCTTTCCGGGAATATCTTGAAGAGCAGGGGGAATTATAACAATTTCGTAGGACTTCCCCTCAGCCTGCTTAAACTGAACCCCGGACATGAAATGGCTGTTATTGAAATGGGAACCAACCGGAGAGGTGAGATAGAAAGACTTACAGCAATTGCCGAGCCGGATATCGGCGTTATAACTAATATAGGACCAGCCCATCTGGAGGGGTTCGGGTCTGTTGATGTAGTCATGGAGGAAAAGGGGGATCTCTTTTCCAATATGAAAGAGAACGGCGTGGCTGTTATTAACAGAGACGATCCATTTTCGAGGATACTGGCAGACCGGTGGATGGGAAGAAACATCAGCTTTGGTATCGATGAAAACGCGTTTGTCCGTGCCGAAAGCATCTTTATGAGGGGTGAGCGTGGAGTCAGTTTTACACTGGAGATGGGGGGAGCAGGTAAAGGCGTCGATATGACAGTCGTCGGCAGACATAATATATACAATGCCCTGGCCTGCGCGGCTGCCTGCAGGGCCATGGATATTGAATACGATCTGATTTGTGAAGGATTGTCGATATTCAGGCAGATACAGGGTCGCATGGATATTCACAGGTTGAAAAGAGGGGGTATTGTTATTGATGACACATACAACGCCAACCCCGCCTCGGTAATGGAAGCCCTTAAGACATTGAACGATTTAAAGGGAAACAATGAGAGCATTGTTATTTTCGGAGATATGCTCGAGCTGGGGGAGGAAACTGAAAGACTGCACAAAGAGATTGGAAGAACTATGGCTGATACCGGCGTTGGCAGCATATTCCTCAGGGGAAATTTCTCCGGGTTTGTGGCAAGTGGCGCCATGGAAAAAGGTTTCAGAGAGGACCATATATATTTTGCAGAAACACCGGACAGAATAATGAAAACACTTCGTTCGTTGTTGCGCGAAGGTGATTGTATACTGGTAAAGGGATCGAGAAGCATGAAAATGGAGGAGTTTGTCAAGGCAATAACAGAGGAGTTTGATTAAGGGTCTGTTATGAAATAAACAGCTATATTTTACGGCATTTTGAGGGTTTGACGGGGAGAGCTTATAAATGATTTACCACTTCTTATATCCATTCAGCGATACATATTCATGGCTTAATGTGTTTCGCTATATAACCTTCAGGACGATATACGCGACAATAACAGCGTTGATTATCTGTTTTATTCTTGGGCCCTGGGTGATCCGAAAACTTCAATCCCTCAGCATGGAACAGCCTATCCGCGGTGACGGTCCCGATTCTCACCTTTCAAAAAAGGGTACACCCACGATGGGTGGTATCCTTGTCATCTTTTCTGTTGCCATATCAACCCTTCTCTGGGCAAAGCTCAACGTGGGTTATATCTGGATTATTCTCATGGTAACGGTTGGATTCGGCCTTATCGGGTTCTGGGATGATTACCGGAAACTGTCGAGCAGAAGCAGCCGTGGGGTTCCGGGGGCAGTCAGGCTTACGGCAGAGATTATGATAGCGTTTTTTGTGAGTATTGTTCTGTACATGAACCCGGATTTCAGCTCGAATCTCACAGTGCCATTTTTTAAGACCATTTTTCCTGATCTTGGCTGGGGTTATGTAATCTTTTCCACATTTGTTATTGTAGGGGCGGCAAACGCGGTAAATCTTACGGATGGCCTGGACGGTCTTGCCATAGGTCCGGCAACGATATGCTTCGGGACCTATCTTCTTTTTGCCTATTTTGCCGGGAATATAAAGTTGTCCGGATATCTCCAGATACCCTATGTCGTAGGAGTGGGGGAACTCGCGGTCTTTTGCGGCGCAATGGTCGGGGCCGGAGCCGGTTTCCTCTGGTACAATACCTATCCGGCGCAACTGTTCATGGGGGACGTGGGTTCACTCTCGCTGGGAGGCGCTCTGGGTACTATAGCCGTTCTCACAAAGCAGGAGATACTTCTCGTGATAATAGGAGGCATATTTGTAGTTGAGACCATCTCGGTCATCTTCCAGGTAGGCTGGTTCAAGATGTCTAAAGGGGAACGCATGTTCAGGATGGCGCCTATACATCACCATTTTGAATTGAAGGGATGGGCGGAGCCCAAGGTCATTGTGCGTTTCTGGATCATTTCCATTATCCTTGCGCTTATCGCCATAAGTACGTTGAAACTGAGGTAATACGAATAATTCCGGGTGAATGTTCATGGATCTAAGTGGAAAGAGGGTTCTGGTAATCGGTCTGGGCCGGACGGGAGTGGCGACAACCGAATTTCTGCTTGAAAAAGGAGCCGAGGTTATGATCGCCGATAAAAAGTCTGTCTCCGAACTTGGAGACGCAGCTAAGGTCCTTATCGGGTTGGCGAATGTGGAATTGGGTATCAGGCAGGATGACACGAGCGTTCTTTCACGAACGGATATGATTGTGCCTTCACCGGGTGTTCCGCCGTTCAATCATTTGCTGGCAGAGGGTTTGAAGATGGGGATTCCAATTCTAAGCGAGTTGGAACTTGCCTCCCGGTATCTGAAAAAGCCGGCTATCGCGATTACCGGTACAAATGGAAAAACGACCACGACCAGTCTGCTGGGCAGGATACTGGAACATTGCGGCAAAAGGGTCTTTGTCGGCGGAAATATAGGCAATCCGCTCATATCGTATGCAAACGGCAGACAGGAGGATGATTACACGGTGATAGAGGTAAGCAGCTTCCAGCTACAGTGGGTCGGGAATTTTCACCCGTTTATCGCGATGCTTCTGAATGTAAGTGGTGATCACCTCGATTACCATGAATCTTTTGAAGAATACCGCTCTATAAAGGAAAGAATATTCGCATGCCAGGGGGAAGGAGACCTTGCCATTCTAAATGCGGAGGACCCTCTCTCTTCGGATCTTTCGAAAAAACTGTCGGCTGAACATATTTCATGGTTCAGCTCATCCTCGAAGTTAAAAGAGGGAATATTTATTGATGGCGAATTTTTGAGATACCGCTCTGCCGGATTGGAGGAAGAATATCCCATCCGGGCGATAAGATTAAGGGGCACGCACAATCTGGAGAATGTGATGGCCGCCGTGCTTGCCGCGAGAATGTGTGGATGTTCATCCGGAGATATTATTGATGCACTGGGGACTTTTACAGGTATTCCGCACAGGCTGGAATTTGTCGGGACTGTAAGTGGTGTGGAGTATTATAACGATTCCAAGGGTACAAACGTGGACGCGGTCTACAGGGCTCTCGAATTATTCCCCGGGCCGGTTGTGCTCCTTATGGGAGGCAGACACAAGGGCGGAGACTTTGAAATACTTGCGGAACTTATAAGGGAAAGAGTCAAGATGCTGATTCTTTTCGGTGAAGCCGGAAGAGAGATAAAATCTATCATCGGCGGAATCGCAGAGACTGAGATTGCGGGCAACCTGAAGAATGCCGTCAGCATGGCTAGCGATAACGCGTCATCCGGCGACATTGTGCTGTTGTCGCCCGGCTGCTCAAGTTTTGATGAATTTAAAAATTACGAAGAGCGGGGGATTGTCTTTAAGGAAATGATTCACCAAATGGAGAATAAAAAGGATAAAGGAATATGGCCGAACAGTCTTCATTAACAAAAGGCAGACCGGACATCGTGCTGTTTATTGTTACAATAATCCTGGTTGTCATAGGGACTGTTATGATCTACAGCTCGAGCTCCATAATCGCTGTGGAGAAATATGGAGACGGATACCACTATATCAAGAAACAGATATTATTTGTTTTGATCGGGTTTGGCGTCATGGCAGTGACATCCAGATTCCCATATCGGTATTGGAAAAAAGTGGCTTATCCCGGCGTGCTTGTATCCATAGTGCTTCTGTCTCTGGTTATTATTCCGGGTTTCGGTTTAAAGGCCGGTGGCGCCACCAGGTGGTTTCGTGTAGGGCCTGTATCGTTTCAAGTATCCGAACTGGTAAAGATCATGCTGGTTATATTCCTGGCCTATTATCTTACGAAGAAGATAGGACACATAAAGGAGTTTTCGCGTGTTTTTGTGGTTCCACTGGTCATAATGATGGTAATTGTTGGCCTTATGCTGTGTCAGCCGGATTTCGGCGCGGCTGCTATCATGGTTGTGGTGTTTATGCTTATGTTCTATCTGGCGGGGAGTAGAATTATATATCTTGCAGGCCTCGTGGCGGCTGTAATCCCTGTAGGGGTGGCTTTGATTATTCATGAAAGTTACCGCATGCAGAGGCTTATGTCGTTTCTTAATCCCTGGGAAGATCCGACTAATACAGGTTTTCAGATAATACAATCGTTTATTTCCTTCGGTTCCGGCGGGGCTTTCGGCGTGGGACTTGGAAATGGTATGCAGAAGCTCTTTTACCTTCCTGAACCGCACACCGACTTCATCCTTTCGGTAATTGCCGAGGAGGGTGGTTTTGTCGGGGTTGTGATCATTATTATGCTGTTCTGCATCCTTGTTTTTCGTGGTTTCGCAATTTCTTTTAATTGCGCGGACCTGTTCGGAATGCTTCTGGCTTCCGGATTGACCACGGTTATCGCGCTGGAGGCATTTATAAATATGGCGGCAGTTATGGGACTGGTTCCTACAAAGGGATTGGTGCTCCCATTCCTCAGTTACGGGGGCACATCACTGATGATGTGCATGGTGGCTGTAGGCGTACTGCTGAACATATCTTCCTGCCGGGGACAGAATGGCGGAGAGGCGGAAGGCCGGTCTTAGTCGATGTGTGCAAAGAAGGGTATCAGGATTATTATAGCGGGCGGCGGTACCGGGGGGCATGTATTCCCCGCCGTGGCAATTGCAGAGGAATTTCTGGAGAGGTCTGATGTGCAGGATGTTCTTTTCATAGGAACTGAGAAGGGTTTGGAGGCCAGGGTTCTTCGTGATATGGGCTTTACACTTCGGATGATAAATGTGGAAGGAGTTAAAGGTAAAGGGGCTGTAAAGATGATAGTCGGTCTTCTGAAAATTCCGTGGAGCATAGCACAGTCGGTGTCTATCATACGTAATTTCCGCCCCGATATTGTTTTGGGTGTAGGAGGCTACGCTTCAGGGCCGGCGGTGATAGCCGCCCATTTTATGGGTATAAAAACGGCAATCGCGGAACAGAACGCCCTGCCCGGTTTTACAAACAGAATACTTGGCAGATTTGTGAATAAAATATTTCTCTCATTCCCCGATACGGGAAACCGATTCGCGGGCAATAAGGTTGTTGTTACGGGGAACCCAGTGAGAAAAGGATTTGTAAAGGGTACTAAAAAGACCCGGATAAAAGGGGATAAATTTTCCATCCTTATATTCGGCGGAAGTCAGGGGGCTCGAACCATAAACAGCGCAGTTGTTAAATCTGTAGAGTATTTAGAGGATATAAAAGACAGATTGGTGATTACTCATCAAACGGGAGCTAAAGACGTAGAAGAGGTATCTGCAGCCTATCATAGTTACGGAGTGAGCGCTGGAGTGCATTCCTTTATTACCGATATGTCTTCGGCCTATGAATCGGCGGATCTTTTGATATGCAGAGCGGGCGCGACATCTATTGCCGAGATAACAGCGACCGGAAAGGCGGCAGTGCTTATTCCATATCCGTTCGCGGTCGGGAATCACCAGGAGTTGAATGCCCGCGTGCTGGTGGATGCGGCCGCGGCCGAGATGCTTCTCGAAAGCGAACTTGATGGTGAAAAACTTGCCGGGATCATCAGGAGGTTGTTCAACAATCCGGAGACAATAGACCGGATGGAGCAGGAGTCTGAAAGACTGGGAAATCTGAAGGCGGCTGAACATATAGTCTATGAGTGTATGGCCATACCGGGTCAGTGGTCGGGAGTCAGAGGAAAGATATAATGTACAGACGGATAAGACATATACACCTTGTCGGGATAGGCGGGATAGGAATGAGCGGTATTGCCGAAGTTCTCCTGAATCTTGGCTATACGATCAGCGGGTCTGATATTGAGAAATCCGATATCACGGCGCGGCTGGAGTCGCTCGGGGCCCTGATTTGTCGAGGTCACAGATCATCAAATCTCATCAATGCCGATGTGGTGGTGAAATCAACTGCGGTCGGCGAGGATAACCCGGAGGTTATAGAAGCTCACAGCAGGAATATTCCTGTTATTCCGAGGGCTGAGATGTTAGCCGAATTGTTGAAAATGAAATATTCCATAGCCGTGTCGGGCTGTCATGGGAAGACGACAACAACCTCCATTATTTCAACAGTGCTCGCGCATGGCGGTCTTGATCCTACGATGGTGATAGGGGGCAGGCTGGACAGTATAGGAAGCAACGCAAGGCTGGGAGAAGGGGAGATTATTGTTGCCGAAGCCGATGAGAGCGACGGTTCTTTCCTCCATCTGAATCCATACATTGCTGTGATTACAAATATAGATCGCGAACATCTGGATTATTATCCCGGAATAGGCGAGATCAAAGATGCCTTCCTGCAATTTGCCAACTCGGTTCCTTTTTACGGGTCTGTCATATTGTGCGGCGATTGTAATAATGTGAGAGATATATTACCCGGGATAAAAAGACAAGTCGTTACCTACGGAATAGACAGTGAAGCGGACTTCAGGGCGGTCGATATATCCTTCAACGGATTGACATCGCAGTTTTCTTTTTACCACAGAGAAACCCTTCTTGGAAAAATAGAAATGCAGGTTCCCGGTCTGTTCAATGTCTATAACTCCATGGCCGCTGTAGCCGTGTCTCTGGAGCTCGGTATGGAATTTTCTACTATACAGGAGGGTCTCAGCGTTTATAAGGGAGTGCACCGCAGGCTGGAGATCAAGGGACAGGCTGGTGATGTCACGGTGGTTGATGATTATGGTCATCATCCGACCGAAATAAAGGCGGTGCTGGCCGCAGCGAAAGACGCGTGGAAAGACAGGCGGCTTGTTGTTGTGTTTCAGCCTCATCGCTATACGCGTACCAGAGCCCTGTTTGATGAGTTTCTTGATTCTTTTCCCGATGCCGGGGAGCTGATTCTGACGGATATATATGCCGCGAGTGAGAAAGAGATAATGGGAGTTAATTCCATAAATCTTTGCAAAGGCATAAAGGATCGTGGCCATGGTGATGTCATGTACCTGTCGGGTTTTAAGGAGATTGTCGATTACCTGGCCGACACAGTGAAACCGGACGATGTGGTCATCACGCTTGGGGCGGGAGATGTGTGGAAGATAGGAGAGGAACTGTTGGAAAGGATTAGGGATTAAGGATAAATGGTTGTGGACGGGCATTTCAGAGACAGGATAAGCAGCATGATTACCGGAAGAGTGCTTTTCGATGAACCCATGTCTATGCACACCTCCATGGGTGTCGGGGGAAGGGTTGACGCGCTGATCTTTCCCGGTACTGTTGATGAGCTGAAAGAACTGGTCTTCTTTTTCCTTAAAGAGGGAATTTCCTTTCTGCCTGTCGGGAACTGTACAAATCTTATCGTAAGAGATGGTGGTTACAGGGGGATACTGGTTTCTCTGGAGGCACTTCGATGGCTGGAGATAAAGGACGAGAAATACGCCGACAGCATATGCATTTACGCCCAGGCAGGAGTTTCACTCTCCGGAATTGTTGAATTATCGATCAGAGAATCTCTCGCCGGAATGGAATTTTGTGCCGGGATACCAGGTAGTGTCGGCGGCGGCCTGAAAATGAATGCCGGTGCGTGGGGGAAGGAGCTAAAGGATGTAGTAAAATCGGTCTTCATTATTGATTCAGGCAGCGGGATAAGAGAGATAGCGAGAAAAGACCTGATGTTTGAGTACAGAAATCTCAATCTTCCCGAAGGAACAATTATTACCGGCGCCGACTTTCACCTTGTAAAAGGAAGCAGGGAAGAAATCCAGGAAAAAGTTTCGAACATTATTGCGGCACGCAGGGAAAAGCATCCTCTCACGTATCGAAGCGCGGGATCCGTGTTCAAAAACCCTCCCGATTGTCCGGCAGGGAAAATGATTGAAGATGCCGGGCTTAAGGGTTTCAAGATGGGGGACGCGGAAATATCCGGGAAACATGGAAATTTTATTGTGAATATGGGTGATGCAAAAGCAGGGAATATTATTGCGTTGATCGACACCGTCCAAGAGAAGATCCTGAATGAAAGAGGAATTGTTCTTGAAACAGAGTTGAAGATCATAGGGGAGGAACTATGAAGAAGTCTCCCAGGAAGACAACTCTTTCGACAAGGAAAAACAGGCTTAAACGGCGATCAGGAATTATTCCGGGCGAAATCTTCAAACCACTTGCCATTGTCAGCGTTGCTGGTCTGTTAGCCTTTTTCATGGTGTATGCATACAATTTTGCCATGTGTGCCAATTATTTCCAGTTGGAAAACACTATTGTCAGGGGTTGCAACAAGGTCAGCGAAGAGAGGATTGTTGAACTTGCGGGGATATCGCCCTCTATGAATATCCTGACTGCGAATCTCTGGACGATGGCGCGAGGCATAGAGAAAAATCCGTGGATCAAGGATGTTTCTATCGGAAGAGAATTTCCCGACAGGCTGGTTATTGAAGTCGTTGAGAGAGAAACCGCCGCTCTCCTTAAAAAAGACAAAGATCTGTATATTGTGGATCGTGGTGGAGAAGTGTTTAAGAAGTTTGAGGCAGGTGACAGCACAGATGCTCCAGTGTTCACAGGGTTTTACAGGAATGGAAGAGTAAGGAAAGATTTGTTGGAAAAGGCCTTTGGATTTATGGACTATCTTTCTGAGGGGGACAGTTTTCCGAGGGTATGGAATGTGTCGGAGATTTATGTGGATGACCGATATGAATTTTCTGTTGTTACGGATAACCATCTGTTTTTGAATCTCGGGTTCGGAGATTACGGGAAAAAACTGAAAAGACTGAAAAGGATCATGGCAGATCTGGCACAAAAAAATCCGGATGGGGTGTCTTTGAGCATCGATCTTGTAGATTGCAGCAGGATTACAGTTCAGCGTGGAAGTGTCTTAAGTTCGGGGAATCTGACAGAAGATCATAAAACTGAGATATGATGTCGTAGAGGATGGATGGATGGCAAAAAGGGAAAATATTATAGTAGGGCTGGATATAGGAACTACCAAGATATGTGCCATTGTTGGTGAGATCACAAATGCCGGAATAGATATAATCGGAATCGGCACTCATCCGTCAAGCGGTCTTCGAAAAGGGGTAGTGGTTAACATCGACAGTACCGTGGATTCAATAAAGAGAGCCGTGGAAGAGGCGGAATTGATGTCGGGATGTGAGATAAGGTCCGTTTTTGCTGGTATTGCAGGGAGTCATATTAAGGGATTGAACAGCTATGGAATTGTGGCGGTCAAGGGTGGTGAAGTTGATGAATACGATGTGAAGAGGGCATTGGAAGCGGCCAAAGCGGTTGCTATCCCTCTGGACAGGAGGATAATTCATATACTGCCTCAATATTATATAGTTGACGATCAGGATGGAGTAAAAGAACCGATAGGGATGTCAGGGGTCAGGCTTGAAGCCAAGGTACATGTTGTTACCGGAGCGGTGACATCCATACAGAACATAATAAAGTCGATTAATCGCGTGGGTCTGGATGTGAGTGACATTATCCTCGAACCCCTGGCTTCAAGTGAAACAATCCTCAGTCAGGACGAAAAAGAACTAGGTGTTGCTCTGGTCGATATCGGTGGTGGCACTACCGATATCGCGGTGTTTGCCGAAGGAAGCATTAAACATACGGCTGTCCTGGCTCTGGGGGGAGATTATGTTACCGGTGATATATCCGTAGGTCTGCGAACCCCGGTAATGGAGGCTGAAAAGATAAAGATAAGATATGGCTGCACATATATTCCGATGATACCCCAGAATGAAATTATAGAAGTCCCAAGCGTAGGTGGAAGAAACCCGAGGACTGTCTCGAGACAGGTGCTGGGAGAAATTATTGAGCCGCGCTTGGAAGAGATTCTCGGGCTTGCGCACAGGGAGATCGTTAAATCCGGTTATGACGACATGTTGGCAGCCGGAGTTGTGCTTACGGGTGGAACGGCAATTCTTGAGGGGATAACTGAGCTGGCGGAGCAGATATTCAATACACCGGTAAGAAAAGGATGCCCCGTGGGTGTGGGAGGTATTACAGATATAATTAACAGCCCGATGTATGCGACGGGAGTAGGGCTGGTTGTTCATGGAAATAAAGGCAGCTCCGATTATGCCGTAAAGAAAAGTGAAAAGGATATACTGGGCAGACTGATAAAAAAAATAAAAAGATGGTTCAACGATTTTTTCTAAAGAAAGGAGGGTGTGAGCATGTTTGAATTAGTAAAAGGCGGCACTAAAAGCAATGCCGCGAAGATCAAGGTTATAGGTGTCGGCGGTGGCGGAGGAAATGCCGTCAATATGATGATTGCCTATAATCTCATGGGTGTGGATTTTATCCTGGCGAACACGGATTCACAGGCTATGGTAGCGTCAGTGGCGCCTATAAAGGTGCAATTGGGTGCGGAGATTACAAAGGGTCTTGGCGCCGGGTCTGATCCTGAAGTGGGCAAAAAGGCTGCTATCGAATCTGAAAGCAGATTAAAAGAGGTTTTGACAGGAGCGGACATGGTTTTTGTGACGGCAGGTCTTGGCGGAGGCACCGGAACGGGTGGTGCACCGATTGTGGCGGGAATCGCAAAAGAACTGGGCGCGCTTACTGTCGCCGTAGTCACAAAACCGTTTCAGTTTGAGGGAAAGAAACGGGAAAAACAGGCGGAGGAAGGCCTCGCCGAATTGAGAGATATGGTTGATACGCTTATTGTGGTTCCGAATCAAAGACTTCTGAGCATCAGTGGTAGAAGTATGTCTTTACCGGATGCCTTCAAAAAGGCTGATGATATTCTCTACAATGGAGTTAAGGGAATTTCCGATCTTATTATGGTTCCCGGATTGATCAACCTTGATTTCGCTGATGTGAAAAATATTATGTCCGAGATGGGACTGGCCCTTATGGGCACCGGTGTTGCCAGTGGGGATAATAGGGCCATTGAAGCCGCGCAGAAGGCGATTTCCTCTCCACTGCTGGAAGACAACTCTATTCAGGGGGCCCGGGGTGTGCTTCTCAGTGTAACAGGCGGACCTGATATGACACTTTTTGAGGTAAATGAGGCATCATCTCTGATACAGTCAGAGGCCAGCAAAGACGCAAATATCATATTCGGGACGGTTATTGATGACAGTATGGAGGATGAGATACGTATCACCGTTATCGCAACGGGATTTGATCCAAAAGGGCGAAATTATGAAAAGGCGCCTGAGATTCCCAGCGTGTCGGGTTATGCCAGGAAAAAGGAAGATCTTGCGAAACCCACTTTTATAAGAAACAGAGACGAGAAGTCCGGGGAAAAACATGCTGTTGTCAGGATGGGAATGATAAATGATGACGACAACCCGGATTTTGAGACGCCTGCCTTTCTCAGAAAACAGGCGGATTAGGTGAGATTAAAAGGATTAGATCCTTGGATGTAAAGTTCTTGCAAAAATGGCAAAAAATCAGGAATGACCACGAAACAACGAAAAAAAGAAAACGCGAAATTAAATTCTGTTTTTCCGTTTTTTGTATCTTCGTGTTTTCGTAATAGTGTTTTTAATTAGACATTAAACATTCAGAATCAAGCATTGCCTTTTTGATTCCAGGCTGGGCGATTAAAAAAGATTAAAGATTATGAGGATTATTTTCTTACTCCCTGCTTTTTCCTCTTCTGAAAAGAAGTGCGAAACGTCTCCATGCCTTCTTCAGCAGAAGGCGGGAATAACTGACTCCTTCCGGACCCGCCAGTAATACACCCAATCCCAGCATTCCCCAGCTCAGAGCGTATAATACTATTCCAAGATAGAAGAAGAACTCATTGTGTTTATTGATAGCAATTGTATCACATGCCAGCATGGCTCCCCAGCCAAGCGGCTGATTGGTTGTCAACAGTACTATTCCTATCCAGAACTTGATGCTGAATTTCATGGTTCTTCCACCACTCATTACGAACATTTTGGTATTTAGGGGATTTTGTCGTCTATCCGAAGTATTGCGATGAGAAGCCTCAGGTCTCGTTTCTTCCTTTTATATGTAGAAAGATTCTTTTTCCTTTGGTGCAGTGCATATAGTGGAGGACCCTTTTTTCTCTAATATATCCTGTGCCATCTTCAGCTTGTCGTCTATATCATCGTCTGTCTGATCAGGGTCATGATGGAACAGGTACAGTTCTTTTACCTTGGCCCGGTCGGCCAGTTCCACCACCTGATTTACCGACGAATGTCCCCATCCGATTTTCCCTTCATATTCCTCATCCGTGTATGTACAGTCGGTTATCAATACATCTGTATCTGAGACAAAGTCTGTCAGCTTGTTTGCATAGCTCTCGCTGTAGAACCTGCTGGACTCCGGGTAAATTTCATTATCCGTGACATAACAGATGGACCTGTCCCTGTAATCCAGGCGATAACCCAGGCATTGACCAGGATGATTCAGAAACATTGTTTGTATCTTTATTGTGTCTATAGCAAACTGTTCTTCCCCCAAGTCGCGGAAGGAAACCTTCGCACCGAATTTCTGTATATTGATGGGAAAATATACGCCGTTCATTTGCCCTGCTATCAATTCACGCATGGACATACCGCCATTAGGCGGGCCACAGATCTCAAATTTGTTTCCATTTGTATACAAAGGCGCGAAGAAGGGAAGACCGTTTATATGATCCCAGTGGGGATGCGATATAAGTATCGTGACTTTTGCGAGTGCACACCTTTCAGACATAAGGCAATTTGACAGTTCCTTTATTCCGGTACCGGCATCGAAGATGAAGAAATTATCCTTCGGGAATTCGAGGCTGACGCAGGATGTATTCCCCCCGTACCTTACTGTGTTTTGCCCTGGTACCGGCAGAGTTCCGTGTACGCCCCAGAAGGTCAACTTGATATTTTCTTCCATGATTTGTCTGTATTCCTTATCCATGACGTTTTCCAGAGGACAGATTCTACCGGACAATTTATTATCGGATTATAAACGAAGTTGACGTCCACTTCTCGCATGATTCTTTGTTTGTGTCAAAATGTTTTGTGAAAATTTTTAAGACCGTTACGTCCGCCGGTCTCTTCGTTGACTCGTATGTCGAAATGATTTCATGTCCAGGCCCAGTTCTATATGAAATCATGGATGTCCCCTGATTTTCCCAAAGTCTCGCCTTGTCGGGCCAATTCCGAAAAAACCTAATGTGCCTATGGAGTGGTACCCACTCTTTTGGGGGATTCGGACAGCTGATTGATCCTCTGGTGTTACCACCCCTAGCAGCCTGCGAAAACCAGCACCATGAAAAAAACGCATCATCTCCACACTACGAGTTGCAGCAATATTCAGACCACGACAGGAAGGATCTGTATAGGAATCATATATAAAGGCCTCATCAGGAGCGAGTTGGATCTCGTAAGATAGATAAGTAAAGATCCACGCCCAAAGGACGTGGCTTTGCTTTTGCCCCCCATAGGGGGGCCAGATGCTTGCCCCCTGAGGAGGCAAGCTGAGTTGTCCCCGCGTCCTTGTTTATTTCAATTTCAACCGC
>JAGGXJ010000083.1 GCA_021163105.1 Syntrophobacterales bacterium | reverse complement strand
GGGGAAGCTATTGCATATTTCGGCCTTAATAATAGCCCAATGCCCCAATTGGAGGGGGGATGAATGTGAATTTGCTCCTCCGAAAGTTGAGTTAATAAAGGATGGACGAACTATGAATTAGATGGGATTGTGCACACGCACTGTAACAGGAGAACAAATTCTTCTTCCAATTTGGCATAACATTACAAAACAACAAGTTGTTGATTTTAGTCCATCGATAGCAGATAAAGTGACACGTAGTACAGCAACACATACAGTAGAAGAAATCGCAGCAGAAATATCAACGCTGTTGAGTTAAGCAAAGTGAGAAGGCATAATAGGTAGTGCATAGATGATTGAAAAGAAGTTTGACATACCGTTTATTGCTGATCTAGCGCTTAGGGAAAAACAGATTCAGCAGAATTACCGGCCGGTCATTGCGGTGCATAAATGGTTTGCAAGGCGTCCGGGCACTTTATTTCGCGGTTTGCTTCTGTCTGAGTTCTCGGGAAGACCGGTTCGGGAAGTGTTTTACAAAGCAAATGATCTTTCAGGTTGCCAAGTAGCCGACCCATTCATGGGCGGTGGTACGCCGATACTGGAGGCAAACCGTGTTGGATGCGATGTCACCGCCTTCGATATCAATCCGATGTCTTACTGGATCGTTAAACAGGAAATCGAGCATCTTGATCTTGGCGCTTATTCAAAAGCAGCAGAGTCCCTTCGCACAACATTGGAAAAGGAAATTGGACAGCTTTATCGAACTCGATGCATTCTATGCGGCTCGAACGATGCCCATGTAAAATACTTCCTTTGGGTTAAAGTAACTCCATGTCATGAATGTGGAAAGGATATGGACCTGTTTCCCGGCTATCTTCTTTCCGCGAATTCCAGACATCCCAAAAACGTCATTATATGCTCAGCTTGCGGAGAATTGACCGAAACCAGCAACCGGAAAGACCCCGGCCACTGTCATCATTGCGCTACGAAACTGACGTTGAATGGGCCTGCTAAGCGAAGCCGTTGCAAATGTTCGGCGTGTGGTGCCAGCAATCATTATCCTGATGCCGTTCTTGGTGCTCCGCGTCACCGTCTTTTTGCAATGGAATACCACTGCCCCAAATGCAAGCCATCCCATGCTGGCAGATTCTTTAAAAAACCTGATGATCAGGATATGGCGCGGATAAATGAGGTCGAGAGACGCTGGTCAAAAATGTCTCCGCAGTATGTTCCTGATGATGAGATTCCAAGCGGTGATGAAACAGACCGCTTGCACCGATGGGGATACACGTACTACCAGGAAATGTTTAATACCCGTCAACTTCTCGGCCTGGAACTTTCTGCCCGCATAATCGCAAAAACACCCAATGAGCGCATACGCAATGCTCTGGCAACGAACCTTTCCGACCTACTTCGCTACCAGAACATGTTATGCCGCTATGACTCGAGAGCGTTGAAGTCATTAGATATTTTCTCTGTTCACGGTTTCCCTGTAGGATTGATTCAATGCGAGTCAAATTTCCTCGGAATCATGGAACCGGGTCGCAAGATGTGTGTAGGTAGCGGTGGATGGGCCAACATTGTTGAGAAGTTCAAAAAAGCGAAATCCTATTGCGATCATCCGTTTGAGGTCAGGTATCAGGGTCGCTCAAAGAGAATTGTTCCAATCAATGGAGAATGGATCGGCGACCATTTGAACGGTGATACTTCCGCACCTGCGCGAATTGTCGATATCTCATGCCAAGACGCCGCGTCCTGCAAGCTGCCGGATGCTTCATTGGATGCCGTTTTTACCGACCCCCCCTATTTTGGTAATGTACAATACGCGGAACTTATGGATTTCTGCTATGTATGGCTCAGAAAGCTGGTCGGCCAGAACTACAGCGCATTCAATGCCGCTTCTACCCGTACACCTAATGAGTTGACCGGCAATGTTAATATGGGGCGCGGGATCGACCACTTCACACAGGGGCTTTCCTTTGTTTTCCAACGCATGGCGAGGGCGTTAAAGCCAGGCTCGCCTCTGGCGTTCACCTACCACCACAACAATATCGAAGCCTATTATCCCGCCGCAGTGGCTATCCTTGACGCTGGATTAACCTGTTCGGCGTCGCTTCCTTGTCCAGCAGAAATGGGCGCATCTATCCACATAAACGGAACAGGCTCATCTATTATCGATACCGTGTTTGTTTGTCGGCAAACTGGAGCTATGCAACGGAAGTGGTTGGCGAATTCTCCGGATGAAGTCGCTCGGATTGTTAAAGAAGACTTGGAGCAGCTCAGGGCCGGAAACGTTAGACCGACGCCTGGCGATATCAGATGCATCACATATGGGCATTTGATTCGATTAGCAATCTGGTCCTTGCGCCTTGATTGGATGAAAAATGAACCGATAACAACGCGCTTAGAAAAAGTTGGAGATTGGCTCCAACGCTTCGGAGGATGGGCCGAAGTTGAAAAGTGCATGGAGCACGACAGAACAGCGGCAACAAAGGATATGCCTTTGTTCGCTGTGCATGAAACCGCTGTAGAATATGGAGCCGAATATGCCGACCTTTCCTTTTGAAGTTCCCCTGGATGTCATACTCCAGGACACTGAAAGCTATGTTGATGCCGTCTTCTCATGCTTGGAGTCCGAATTCCTTGTCTTGCCCAAGGGGGCTGGCTTTGTTGAATATCCGGTCTTTGAACGTGGATACGAAGCGTTGAAGGCTGCAACTGTGGGCTTTTCACAACTCGATTCCAATAAAGTGTTTCCCGTTACGGTCTCCGAGCCAATTGCAATTGTGGTTTTGCGCTCGATATTGGGTTTCACGCCCCCTGAGTGGGGTTACGTCACGACGCAGAGAACTGGTGTGTCGGTCACCCAGGGATTCGTGCGCTCGTTAGACAGAAAGGTGCGAATGGCCCCGGAAACGGAACTTAACACCAACGGCGTTACCAAAGAACGGCTCAAAGCGATGGTTCAAACAGCGTGTCAATTACTGTCGGCTGAAGCTCCCAATGTAGACAGCGACCAGTTGCATCGCTTGGACAAGGCCGATACGAAACATGGTGTTAAAGGCATCCAAAATTTGGCAGGAATAGGAGTTCCCTACGCCATGCTTCTGTATGAACGATTCCTCGGAAGGCCATTCGCCGGACATCGAGATTCCGTAAGTGAAATTATTGGCGACAGTCTGGAATCCGCAATAGAGGATGTTCTTTCCAAGGCAGGCGTAAGTTTTCGCAAGACAAAACGGGCGGAACGAATCGAAGGTTTTGACCAGACGCCTGACTTCATCATTCCCAGCGAATTCAACCCGCAGGTCATTATCGAGGCGAAAATTACCGAGGATGACGGCACTGCCCGCGACAAGGTGACGCGCATTCAGCATCTCGGCGAATTGAGTCTTGCTGGCCGTTCTGAGGATAACCCGAAATATGAGGTCATAGCTTGCATCGGCGGGCGTGGCTTCGGGGTCCGACGGGGAGACATGAAAAAGATGATTATTGCAACCAGGGGTAAAGTGTTTACAGCGAAAACCCTGGATTGCCTCGTCGAATGCACCCGAATTGGTGAATTTAAGAGTCGATAGTTTAGTATGAGAATACGGCATAACAAATCACTACTGGGGAGACTTTGGGGACGGGAGACTTTGGGGACGCCCTTTATAATTACAGTTGTGAAATGATGGTTATTGGGGGAAACGGGTGGGCGCTGGTGAAATGTTCCATTGGCCTGGGTGAGTCAATCAGTAAAGCGAGGAGAGACAATAGG
>JAGGXJ010000034.1 GCA_021163105.1 Syntrophobacterales bacterium | reverse complement strand
TCCCCAGGATATCTTCACCCGTGTATCCTAATATCTTTTCTGCCGCTTCGTTCCAGTAGGTAACTTCCCCTTCATTATTCATCATGATAATGCCGTCATTGGCTGCCGCGCTTATGGCTCTGAACGTTGCTTCACTTTTCTGCAGCGCTTCTTCCGCACGTCTGCGCTCGTCGATCTCTTTGTTGAGATCGTCTATCGATGTGGTAGTCTCTTTCAAATGCTCCGTCATTTCATCGAAGGCCCGTGAGAGCTGGCCGATTTCGTCCTTCGCGTCCGTGCCGACTTTATAATCCAAGTTTCCTTTCTCTATCTCCTCGGTTCCTTCATGCAGCTTGTGGAGTGGCTTGGTTATGATCCTTGCGACAAACCTGCCTGCGGGCCATGCCGTGAGAGGTATGAGAAGGAATATTATCATGAAAAGGGAGGCAAGTTTTTCCAAAGGCGCCAGTACTTCAGACTCGTCAATCTCCGCGAGGAGACACCAGTGCATCTCTGGAATAAGGGCGTGCGCGCCAAGGGCTGATACCCCTTTGTAATCGATAAACACTGAAGGTTTGTGCTCCATGTATTTCGCTGCCTGCGGGCCTGTAAACTGTTTCAGCGCTTTTCTGGAATTTTCCGTGTCCACCTTCAGTCTCAGAAAGGTGTCTTTCATGAAGCGCGAGGGGGTTATCATATAGCCGTTCCTGTTTATCAGGTACATTTCCCCCGTTTCGCCTAACCCGGTCTTCTTTTTCAGTATATCGTTTATCGCCGTCATGCGCATTCTTGAAACAACTACCCCCAGCCAGTTGATATCGGATTCACCATAAACAGGCGCGGAAAAAGCGATAGAAGCCGCTTTTTTTGTATCTGACATATAGGCATCCTTGATGAAGGCGCCCTTTTTCCCCTCCAGAAAGTAGGGATCACTGCTTTTGTTGGCTCCGATCTCCGCCGGTTCGCTCGAGGCCACGACGATTCCATTCCTGTCGAGAATGAAGACGCCATAGGTGTATTTCATAATGTTTGCCGTGCTTCTCAGCCTTTGTATAACGTCTTCAGATCTTTGCCGGTAGTTTGATGCGGTTTTGTCTGCAAGAAGGAACTTTTTTATAGTAATGCTTTCGGATAACTGCCTGATAGACTCTTTGCCTGAATCAAGAAATATTTCCACGGCGGACGCCCTTGATTGCGCGACTTCCTTCAGGTTTGAATATATGCTGCCCTTCAGATTGTCCGTGGCAATTGTGTAAAAGACAGGTATGAGTATGGAGGTGAACAGAACGATTAATATAAGAAAAGAAAGGCTTATTTTGCTGGCAATTTTCATTTTTCCTCCATTATCAGTCTAATCCTCTTAAATAGAGACTTCTGTCCCTATTTAACAGTCACAAACCCATACTCCCTAAAGATCTTTTTGCCTTCATCGGATACGACAAAATCCACAAACTTTTTTGCCATCTCTTTGTTTTTAGAGAATGTAAGCCTGCCTATGGGAACAATCTTTATACAATTCTGTTTTTCAGGTATCTCAACAATATCTATCATATTCTCTGTTCCGGACAGCGCTGATCTCCAGGTTATTGTAACGTCTGCCAGCCTCATGTATAGATAGCTTGCGAGGTCGCTTGGCGACCTGGCAGCGCTAACAACGTTCTTCCAGACTTCATCGTGAAATTTGTTTTTCTCAAGTAGTTTATTTGTTACTCTGCCGACGGCGCATGTCTTCGGGTCTCCGAGAGTGATTTTTAACCCCGGCTTTGTAAGGTCTTTCAGGGTTTCTATTTTCGTCGAACTTTCCTTGAAAACCGCTATTACCGGCGTGTGATACACCACAGGTTTTTCGTAATCGATAAATCCTTTCTCTCTGGCCTCATTGATATACGCTATTAACCCGGGCATATAGCAATCGCCATCCCGCCTCCGTTCTATCTGTTTCAGGAGAACAGGGGAACCAGCGTAATTGCACTTTACCTCTACGCCATACTTTTCCTCAAATGCTATTCCAATCCTGTCCATTGGATTTTTCATCCCGTCACCAACATAGGCGAAAAGCGTATCCGCAAATCCGAACCGGGGATAGACCGGCAGACTTGCCATGAGGATAAATAGAATCAATACAGTTTTCTTTAACCATGTTTTTGTTTTCATTTTGCTCTCCCTGGATGCCCCCGGAATTAGTGTTGTCAGTTATAGTAGGACATTAAAGACTTGTCAAATGGGTATTGTAAATGTGAAGCTGCTTCCCTTGCCGTCTCCGGCGCTCCGGGCCACTATTGTTCCGCCGTGCAGCTTCACCAGATTTTTGGTTAATGACAGTCCCAGACCGGTTCCCTGGTATTTTCTGCTCAGAGAACTGTCAATCTGTTCAAATGGTTCGAATATTCGTTCAAGGTCTTCGCGGTTTATTCCTATGCCTGTATCGGTAATTGAGACCTCGATAAATTCTTTCCCTGCGGGCCGCGATTTAAGAGCTGCTTTGAGGTGCACCTTTCCCCCGTCAGGAGTGAACTTTACCGCGTTGGAAAGGAGATTGTAAAGAATCTGCTTGAATTTTCGCTCATCCGCCACAATCATTTCGGGCAGTTTCCCTATGTCTGTGGATAGCTGAATTTCGTGTTTCATGGCCTTTTCTGTTGCCATGATAAGGCTGTTTCTCAGCAGCTCTTCCGGATTGATATTTGAGGGTTCCAGAACCAGTTTTCCCGCTTCCACCCTGGATATGTCCAGTATGTCATTGATCAGCGAGAGCAGATGGTTACTGCTCTGAAGCACGTCGTCCAGATATTCTTCCTGTTTATTGCTCAGGCTTCCAAGTTTTTTGTCCATGACCAACCCTGTAAATCCTATTATGGCATTCATGGGGGTGCGAAGCTCATGAGTCATGTTTGCGAGGAATTCACTCTTGGCCCTGTTAGCCGCCTCGGCGGCCTCTTTCGATTTTTCCAGTTTTGCCGCTGTCTCCTTGCGTCTGGCAATTTCTTCCCTGAGGGCCAGGTTTTTTGTTGCGATTTCCCTTTCTCTTATGGCCGCCTCTTCAAGGCGGGTGTTCAGTATCAGGTTACGGGCGTTGATACGCAGGAGCAGGACTATTACGATCAGGGTAACCAGTGACAGGATGACTATTGCCGGAAAAGCACCCCCGGAGACCGGATGACCGGGCAACTTGCCTGAAGGGTATACGAGGATCATAGAGAAGGGAGTATTCCTGATCGGGACACCGATGGCGGTCATTTTCTCTTTAGTTCCGTTTTCACTGATTACCTCCAAATCATACGCGTTGCAGGACAATATCTCTGCGGGATCGGGAAGAGAATTGACTATATACGCCGATGTTTCTGTCACTGGTGGAAGACATTTTCCATTGTAGCCTATGCAAACGATTCCCGTTGAAAATCCCGGCGCTGTCTTTATAAAGTTGTTATAGATGACCTCGGACGATATCCACGCTACAATCTGCCCTTCGTATCCGCCTTTGAAGAAATAAGGGATGGATTCCATGATGTTGAGCGGCTGTGTATAATGTTCAACAATAATGTTTATATCTGTATCTTCCGGGGTGAGATAATCTGTCCACTGGTATTCTTCAGGGCATTCCACACCGTGAGTATCAACCAGCAATTTTCCGCTCTTATCAATAAATACAATACGGTTGTAGATGTGGTTTCCACTGATCAGCTTCTTTTCCATGAGACTATCGAAGCTGCGTGATATTCTGGACAGACTGGCCTTCAGGCCGTATTCCATCGACATTCCGAGCGCCCTGTTTTCAAAGAAAGCGGAAACAACCCTGCTCTCCGCAAGGTTTTTCAGGTCATTTCCCCGCTCGGAGAAGAAATAGCTGGCCGCCGCCGCGTGCTTTTCCATGTCGTATCTCAACTGTTCCATCCCGGATTTGCGCAGTTTCACCTGTGACAGGTAATTCGTAGTGAGAAGAAGCGCGACAAGTACGCACAGGACAACACCGGCCGCGATACCCGCGAGATTCCTTCTTCCGCCGGGAAATTTTCGGATCAATCTGTTCATTAACGTTCCTTAAAAAAATCGGGGTAGTAATAAAACACGTCCGGATAATATTTTTTTACAATCCTCAGATATGTTCCATCTTTTCTGCATTCCTCGAAAAAACGGTTGAACGCGTCCCGAAGTTCGGGAGATGTCCTGGCAAAGCCGCACCCCATTTCCTGTCTGGGTGAAATGGGCCCCACCACCTTTATCCTGCCGGGCCATTTTTCCAGGGCTATAAGAGTATCGGGTACATCCAGGAGAATGGCATCGGTTTCACCTTTAATAAGGACTGGGGCGAGTTCGTTCAAGTTTCCCTGAAACAGAGTGATCTTTGTACCTGCTTCTTTGATTCCATACAGGTCCGGATCCAGGCATGTGCCGGCTACACCGATGACACTCCTGCCGCCAAGAAGCGCCTTTACGGCGGCTATGTCTTTCTCAATGTCGCCGCTCGGATTTATCGGCCTTATCGGTGAATCCCCTCTGACAACAAGCCAGACCTGGGTGGGAAAAGAGGGAGTCCCATAATCAATCACTTTTTGGCGCCACGGCAGAATAGTGAAGCCGTTGGCTATAATATCGCCCTTTACCGGGACTGTTCCGATTATGTCGACATTATCCCTCCGGGGTTTTACTTTCTTGCCGGTCAGGTCACCTATGATTTCTCCCCATGATGTCCTGACATACTCATACCTGACACCAAGATATCTGGCAAAGAGTCTGACCATCTCCACATCCATTCCGTCTCCCGAACCGGTTACAAAATTCGCGTACGGGACACCGAGGTGGCGCAGGACGCCTCTCTCTTTGACCTCGGAAAGATTTCCTCCGAATGCGATTCCCGCGGAGATGATTGTCAGGACGGCAATGACGACCACCGGGGTTATTAGACGACATATGGTTCTCTTTCCCTTTTTCATATTATTGGCCTCCGTTTTTCATGGAACAAGATGTCTTGTTACGATTTTTCTTTGATGACTACAGTTTGCCTGTCAGCTTCCTTAAGTGTCCAACAATCTCTTTGTCAAGTTTTCCTTCGTCTGCTTCTTTATTCAGGATTTCAAAGGCCTCTTTTCTGGACATCGCGCCGCGGTACGGCCGGCTTGATGTGAGAGCATCAAAGATATCGGCGATGCACATTATCCGGGATATGACGGAGATATCCTTTCCCTTCAGACCGTCCGGATAGCCGCTTCCATCCAGTTTTTCATGGTGGTGTCTGATTACATCCAGGGCAGGGCCCAGTGTTTTTTGCAGGGGTTGACATATCCTGTAGCCTGCTTCGGAATGGGTTTTTATAATCTCGAACTCATCTGGCATAAGTGTCCCGGGCCTGTTAAGGATTCCCCCCGGTATTCCTATCTTTCCTATGTCGTGCAGTATGCCCCCGATGCGGAGCGCGTAGATCTCCTCTTCCGGCAGATTCATCTTTCTGCCGAGGCTCACGGCCATATCCGACACCCTCGCGCTGTGTCCCTGGGTGTATATATCTTTTGCCTCCACCGCGTTTGTCATGGATATAAGGACATTCTCTATGCTGGTAAGTTTTTTGTTGAGAGAGTTTGCATTCAGCAGGGAATTTATCCTCGCTATCAATTCAGACCTGTCGGGTGGCTTCACAATAAAATCGTCCGCCCCCGCTTTTATGCCATTGATCTTATCAGCACTGTCACTCAGAGCGGTCAGCATGATAACAGGGATCATGCGGGTTCCTTCGTTTTCCTTGAGGCGGCGACAGACCTCATAACCATTCAAATCCGGCATCATGATATCCAGCAGTACCAGATCCACCTCTGTTCCGCCTATTATTGAAAGCGCCTCGTTTCCGTCATAGGCCTTGATGACATCGTAGTCATAATCAGAGGCGTCGAGGAGCGCTTCCATGAATCTTACATTTCTACGGTCGTCGTCGACCAGCAGTATCATGGGTTTGCTACCGGCTGCCGGCTGCGCCTCGCTTCTGGAGAAGTATATCCTGTTTTCTCCGTCGGCGCCGGCTTTTGACAGGGCCTCCATTGCTTTTTCAATGAGCGAGTTTCTGTTCGCGGCATCCCGGGGACAGGTGACGAGTCCGGCGCTCATAGTTAACTCTCCCCCGGTGAATTTTTCGAATTCAAGCCTGATACGCTCCACGGCTGTGTGTGAGAGTTCGGCATCTGACCTTATCAGGATGACCGCGAAAATATTGCCGGAATATCTCGCCGCGATATCGCATTGGCGGATAGTTTCTTTTATGATCCTTGCAGTTTCCCTTAAGATGCTGTCTCCCTTTGATGTGCCGTTTTGCCTGTCGTAGAGGGAAAATGAATCCAGATTGAGAAGAGCAAGTGTAAAGGGTGTGCCGTATCTGTGTGATTTTATGGATTCCAGTTCAAGGATAAGTTGAAAGACATCATGGTTCAGCAGGCCGGTCAGATTGTCCGTGAGAGAATCAGCCGCCATGCTGCCAGGCTCCTCTTTGATCTGCTTGTTCATAAAATTCCCCTTCACATTTTGGATTTTGGAATTAAGGAATTCTGTCCATTCAATTACAAAATCCGCAATCCAAAATCTAAAATCGTTATTTCACCATCCTGAATCTCAGGACAAAGACTGCGCCCTGTGGTTCGTTATCTTCAACATATGCATAGCCGCCGTAGTTTTCCATGGCTTTTTCCACAATATGGAGGCCGAGACCGGTGTGGCCTGTGCCTCCGTGCATGAATCCCTCTTCAAATATCCTTTCCTTTATCTCATCGGGGATGCCTGTCCCATTGTCGGCAATGCGCACCTCGCACATATCATCTTCTTTGCCCGTGGTTATCGTGATTCTGTCGGC
>JAGGXJ010000012.1 GCA_021163105.1 Syntrophobacterales bacterium | reverse complement strand
TGTCAAAAGAACAGGTAAAGCTTGGGAGAGAGCTGTGCAAAGGACTCCCTGTAGAGATAAGATTACAGGATTATCGGGATGTTGATGAGAAATTTGATCATATCGTTTCTCTGGGCATGATTGAACATGTTGGCCAGAAAAATTATCGAACATTCATGGAGATGGTTCACCGTTGCCTGAAGGATGACGGGTTGTTCCTTCTGCATACGATAGGCGGCAATAAGTCTGTAAAAAAAACTGATCCATGGATTAATAAATATATTTTTCCGAATGGCATGATACCTTCAATAAAACAGCTCGCGAAAGCCTTTGAAGGTTTGTTTGTTGTGGAAGACTGGCAGAATTACGGAACAGATTATGACAGGACATTAATGGCATGGTTTGAAAACTTTGACAGAAACTGGGATAATATAAAGCATATCTACGATAAACGTTTCTATCGTATGTGGAAATATTATTTACTCTCCTGCGCAGGATCATTCCGGGCGCGTAAGAATCAATTGTGGCAGATAGTTCTCTCGAAGAAAGGCCTGAAAAACGGTTGGGCACATTTATATTAAATGGCATAATCAAGGTATGCCCGGCCTGATTATGGTCCCGCAAGGTTATTTCAACAGTGGGCCCAACTCGCCAAACATTGTCATAAGCTGATCAAAGTATTTCGGATTTTCGAGGCTCATAATCTTGTCCCAACTCTCCATAATCTCCTCGGGAGCGGGGATCCTCTCACCATCCGAGAGTATCGTGCCCGGACCGGTCATTATCGCGCTCCTGCTGTAATAACCAAGAATGGCATTGATCATAACCCCGGAGTCTTTGCACTGTTCGGAACACATGTAGAGTACCAGAGGGGTGATGAAATCCGGTTTCATCCTGGCAAAAAGGTCGGGCGGCAAAACATCTTCCGTAAGCCGTGAAGCGGCAAGGGGGACAAGAACATTGGTCTTGATATTATACTTAGCCCCCTCAAACTTCAGCACATTGGCAAACCCGGCAAGAGCCATCTTTGCTGAAGCGTAGTTACTCTGACCAAAGTTCCCGAATAGGCCGGCGCCCGAGGTCGTCATGATAATCCTTCCATACCCGTTCTCACGCATATTTATGAAGGCAGGTTTCGTAACACAGTAGGCCCCTTTCAGGTGAACACCCACAACGGCATCCCAGTTTTCCTCCTCCATCTTGTGAAAGGCACCATCCCGGAGAATACCGGCGTTATTCACAAGTATGTCAACTTTGCCGAACGCGTCGATGGCTGTCCGGACAATACTTTCTCCACCTTCAACAGTTGCCACGTTATCATAGTTCGGTACTGCCTCACCGCCGAATGCTTTTATCTCTTCAACAACCTTGTTTGCCGCCGCATTATCCGACCCGACTCCATCCCTTGTTCCGCCAAGATCGTTTATCACCACCTTCGCCCCTCTCTTCGCGAATTCAAGGGCGTGACATTTACCGAGACCGGAGCCGGCACCAGTTATAATAGCAACTCTACCTGTAAAATCAATCTTCGACATATTACGCTCCCCCTTTATTATTTTCGTTAACTCCTGTTCGGTAGAGACGCCTCGAAACAACCTGTTATCTTGACATCTTCGTTTTCATCCATGGCTACAACCTCACAGAAAATAATGTTTTCCCCATTCTCCACGCGTTTATCCATCACCTTGCCGGTAATACTGATAGTGCTTCCCGGTTTGGTCATCCCGGAAAAGCGCACTCCGAATTTCTTTAGGTACTTCTTCGGAACCCAGCCGGTAATTGCCTGACCTGCAAACCCCATAATCAGCATGCCATGCGCTATGACACCATCCTTCATACCAACCGCCCGGGCAAAGTCATCGTCCGTGTGAAGAGGATTGAAATCGCCTGATGCCCCCGCGTACATCACATGCTGAAGCTTCTGGAGAGGGCCCTTAACCAGCTCGGGCATATCGTCTCCCACGTGGATATCTTCATAAAACAGTTCCTGTGTCATGACAATCCTCCTATTTCCTCTCGATTATCAGCGTCCTCGATTTCGCTACATCTTCGCCCCTCTGGTTTTTGTACAGCACCTCCAGGGTAACCATATCCATCCTGGAACCGGACTTGCTCTCTTTTCCCTCGATGTTTATCACCCTGGGCGTCCCGGTGATGATATCTCCCGGATATATCTGCCGGTAATATTCGTATTCTTCCTCACCATGCAGCAACATCATAAAATTGATCTTCAGATCGTTAATAATGGCGGGCATCTTGTCACACCACATCATGGGAACGGTCATAAATGTCGGAGGAGCGGGGGTATCTTTATACCCTTCCGCAATAGCTGCTTCTTTATCCAGATAGACAGGATTAGGGTCACCGATCGCTTTCGCAAGCTCCCTGATCTTGCCCCGTTCCACTTCCCATATAATCGGCGAATACTCCGTGCCGACTTTTGATGAATCAGCCATAGACTACCTCCTTTTCGGGTGCATTTTTACACTATGCGCCATACTTGCCGACAATGGCGATACTGCACACGTTCATAAAGGGAAATCCACCCAGATTGTGCGTCAGGCCAATCTTCGGATCCTTCAGCTGACGATCACCTGCCCTGCCGTGAAGCTGCAGGTACATTTCATACAGCATGCGCAGACCGGACGCCCCGATGGGATGCCCAAAACATTTCAGACCTCCATCCACCTGACATGGAACTCCGCCGTCAAGATCATAGAAACCATCCATAACATCCTTGGGAGCCTGCCCCCTTTCCGATATGTGCAGATCCTCCATGGTAACAAGTTCAGTAATGGAGAAACAGTCATGTACTTCCATCATGCTTATCTCTTCCCTCGGATTTTTTATCCCCGCTTCCTTGTAGGCTGCCGTACTTGCCTTTGACGTTGTAATAAAATGAGCCCCGTCCCAGTCATAGGCAAATTCAGTTCCGTTGCTCAGTGAAAGCTGCAGGGCCTTGACTGAAACAAGATCTTTTTTACCAAGAGATTTCGCAATCTCCGGCGTCGTGACTATTGCACAGGCAGAACCGTCACTTACGCCGCAGCAATCAAAGAGTCCCAGCGGATAGGCAATCTGGGGAGCATTGAGAACCTGCTCCTCGGTCACAATCTTTCTCAGATGCGCCTTCGGGTTAAGTACCCCGTTTGCATGACTCTTTACCGAAACGTGCGCCAGGGCCTTCTTGACCTCATTTATATCCAAACCGTACTTTGCCGCATACCCGGTAGCCAGCATCGCAAAAGCGCCCGGCGCTGTCATGTTTGCCATCCAGAGCTGGTTGACTACACCCATTAAAGAGCTGAATTCCGGCAAACCACCATATCCTATGTCTTTCAATTTCTCGACACCAATCGCAAGCGCTATGTCACAGGCGCCGGATGCCACCGCATATACCGCGCCTCTGAACGCCTCTGTTCCGCTCGCGCAATAATTTTCCACACGCGTTGCGGATATATTCGGGAGGCGCAGCGCCATGGACACGGGAAGAGCGCTTTTCCCTACGCCTGCCTCATCAAAGCAGTTCCCGAGCCAAGCGGCCTGAATATCCTTTCTTTCGATTCCCGCGTCCTCTAGACATTCCTGGAATGCCTCAACCATCAGTTCCTCGGAACCGTCATTCCATCTCTCACCGAACTTTGTACATCCCATTCCGATTATCGCAACCTTATCTCTGATTCCCGTTGCCATTACGCGTCACCTCCTTCCAGTAGGGGTACAGCCTTCCAGAAATATCCGGTAAAGCCGCGTTTTTCATCAAAATACCGCTTCCTGAAGGACATCTTAACCTTCATCCCCACCTTTACCTGATCCAGGCTACAATCAGTGAAATCAAGCATGGTTCTTCCGCCTCCGTCATATCCTATCAAACCGTATGTGGCAGGCGGATCAACGGATGCCGCAAGCATATCTCCAGTAAACATCAGAATCCCGGCCTCTTTATCCGCGAATTCATATTCATCAAATTCGTTGACAGCCCAGCAATCCGGATTTACGCAGACCGGCATCGCGGGAAATTGTGGCGTTCCGCATTTTCTACACTTTGCACCCACCAAACCTAACAGCATCTTTCGTTTTCTCCACAGAACCGTAAGCGCGCTGCTCGGATTGGCCTCACCTCTGATCCCCAGATCGGCAACGATGAGGTCTCTGAACTTTGAATACCTTTGATAACTTACCAGTTCAGCCCTGTTCGCGAGAGATCCCGTAATACCATTCGGGCCTTTGAAATCTTTTATCCTGTCAGTCACTTCAAATGCCATAACATCACATCCCTGGCCGAAGCTTGCCAGCAACAGCTTATCGCCGGGCTTTGCCTCCTCCAACGCGGACACAAACATGACGAACGGATGTGCTGTACCGGTATCACCGCAGACTGCGTGCATATTATTCTGTACTTTTTCCTTGTTTATGCCAAGTTTTCCTGCAATGCCCTTATGAGTACCTCCAAAATAACAAGGATATATTACCTTGTCGAAATCGTCTATTTTCATCCCTGTCTTTTCCAGGAAACCGCCGATTGCCTGGGGGATAATCTTTCCATAGCCTTCATCCCTCTGCCATCTTTCTTCCCAGCCATAATCGAATTCCTTGCCGGCACCTCTATAATGATCTATGAAGTCACAGTTAACAGAGTGGCTGCCCTTGAACTCCGCTATGACATCATCCTTTCCGAACAGCAAAGCCGCTGCTCCGTCACCGAAGAACATTTCAACCATGGTGGCCATCTTTGTCCTGCGTTGATCGGACGCCACAACAAGAACACTGTTCTTATTGCCAGCCTCGATGGATCCCAACGCTGAGATTGCAGCCGTTGTTCCGGCCTTTATGCACGAGGTAAAATCAGCATTTGAAACTCCATTTTCTTTCATATTCAGCGCCGCGGCGACGATTCCCGCGTTGAGCCGGTCGGCAAAGGGAAGCGTTGTAGACGCGAGGCTGACACCATCCAGGGTATTCCTGTCTCTGCCTGTCATGCAGTCTCGAGCCGCGGCGACCGCCATACTGACGGCATCTTCATCCCAATTGGCAACCGACTTTTCCCCGTTTGCAACCGCCATTATAACTGGAGAATACCAGGCCATATTCTCGACTATTGTCATCCGGCTTAACCTGTACCGTGGTATGTACCCACCATAGGACGTAATGCCAATCATAAAAGATTCCTCCTCCTTGTTAGCTTTCATTTTCAGGAAAACTCATTTCCGGAGAGACACCGTTAGAACGCATACCTGTCCCTTAAAGAGGAACAGACACGCCCCCCGGACATCCTGTAATTCTTCTTGCAGATCCGCACAATATCTGTTGCCTGAAAATGAATACGTTGTGAGAAAGTTAAGGAAAGCTCCATCACAATATTCAATCCGCTGATGGATGGAATGACAAGAACTCTCCTTTTATTAAACTACCCGACTTACTTTGGTGTAATTCTATAAATCATGTGGATTTTAAAAGTCAAGAAGAAAGCAGATCAGAAAATCGTGTCTTTCCCGATGATAAAGACGACCCTGCCCCCTGAGAAAGACGGCTTGCAACCCCATCCTGAGTAAACATTCTGGCAGTCGGCGCCGGCGTGGCTGAAGCTTTTTACCGACATATCAAAGAGAATTCCTGCAAAGGCAAAAATCCTAAAGAAAGCAGGGCTCTTTGAGAACCCTGCTTTCTTGAACTAAATCGGAGTATCGTGATTTTAACCCTGGCCCTATTCCTTTGCCTGTTTCTTTTCCTTCTTTTTCTCCATCTTCTTTTCCAGTTTCTGCTGGCGCTTACTCGTTTCAGGAGTTTCTTCTGCCGCCTTTGTTTTCTTGACTTTTGCTTTGGTGGCAGCAAGTACCTTCTCGGTCTTGATCTTTGCCATCTCTTCTATTTTCTTCTCTTTCTTGTCTATAACGGCAAGCCTTGCACCAATTTTCCTTATCTCGGCCCTTATCTTTCTGATAGAGACATCCTTGGCTATCTTTTTCGGTTCGAGACCACTTTCCTTCAGAACATCCAGACGACGGCTCAACACACTCTCCCAGTAAGTCTTCTGGGCATCCCTTGCACTCTTATCCTTAGAAGCCATTATTTCCTCCCTGTTTTAGTCTTTATCCAGTGTTGTAATCAAAAAATTCCTCCACAAAAGCCCTCCAAACAAATAGTCAGGGGGTTAAGCCAAGTTAACCCCCTGACTATTATGGTACGCCCAGAAGGATTCGAACCTTCGACCTTCGGATTCGTAGTCCGACGCTCTATCCAGCTGAGCCATGGGCGCACAGAACAAATATGGCGGAGAGAGGG
>JAGGXJ010000022.1 GCA_021163105.1 Syntrophobacterales bacterium | reverse complement strand
GCCGTTCTCCGCGTCCCGCTGCGGGAAATGTTTTTCCCCACATTTTCTCCAAACAGAGAATGGACGTGGGTTCGATTCCCTCTGCCATATCAAACGCGGTGATATCATAACCTAAGTCTCTAGTTCCACGACTACGGCATATCAAGCAGCTTAGGAATTATTTCAATAAATTTTTTCTGAGCAGTTTTTGAAAGCCCTCTGAACTTCTCTATAAACCATTCTAAAGCAAGCGATTCAAGACGCTCTTCAATACGACTAACTACCTTTGATAGTCGTATCCCGTGCTCATCCGTAAGTATTGCCGGTGGATTTACGACTTTCGACTGCAATCGATTAGCCTCCCCAACAGACATTTTATCAATATCCAACACATTAGTCTCAATAGACTCAATCCAGGTCAAACTATCTTGCTTCCGTTGTGTCGAGATACTACCAACAAAGTTTTCGAACGTCTCGTCGACTATCCACGGCAGTGCCTCTTCTTCCCCAAATGCAGCTTCAGCCTCTTGACATAGCTTCTCGGCTAATGATTCAAATTCTCGCCAGGATAAACTATTATCATGCAACTGATAATAATAGCGCTTGTATGTCTGCAGCGCTTGTTTCATGATGTGCAAATCATCGACATCTATTTCACAGCCCTCGAATGCATTTATCAGGGACTCTACTTCCTCAATATGTACATTTAATTCTTCTTCTGTACTTATCTTAGAATTCCAGAGGCGTGAAGCGCGTTCCGTCAGACTAGATTCAGCCTCCTGCAGCTTGACTAAAAAATCCGAAAGGTTAGTACGAAGATCAGAAATTTCATTCATCTCAATACGTCGGGACATTCCCTGTAGTTTGGCAGAGAAATTTTTCCCCACATCCCTTAATCCTCGAATCTCGGCGACACGCATTAGTCGAAAGGCATCAGCATGTTGATCGAGCCAGGAACGAATATCCCGAACTAACTGATTCGCCTCTGCAATCGTTTCCGCCTGCCGAATGACATGTTTAGTGTGGCGTTCAAGTTCTTCCGACAGCGCAGTCAGTCCTAGTTTATTTAAATTACCACCAAGCAGACGAAGCATTTTATGCTTAAAATCTCCAACCGCTTCCGGGGAGTCATTTGCAGGTCTTTGCCCAGCAAGCCAGTTTGGGGAAATCTGCACAATCATCTGGGCAGTCCGTTCGATATAAGGTTCCAACTCTTCAATCTGGTGTTTCTCCCAAAGTGGCGACTCGGCGATCATTCGCTCTTTTAAATTTAGAAGTTCTGCAGCTCCCCAACTTAGCAAGCTTACATTCTTCTTGTTTTCTCCTGTTTCAAGTTTGCTGAAGGCAGTATCTTGCTTTTCCTCCATTTTTTTAAGGGCCTTGACTGCTTCATGGGACTGATCTTCAAGGTGGATGAAACGATAACTACATGTCGGTGGCACGGGAATACGTTCCTTAAGTTCCGAAGCCCTTCTAAGGAAAGAGAACTTGCCCATATAACTCTCTGTCTGCTCCCACTCATCCAGGAGATTCTCCCACTCTGACGATGCCTTCCCTATAAAAGCCAACTCCACATTTTGAAGCGCGGCGATATCAAGAAACTTTTTCCTAAATACACCGTCCTGAAGCCACTGGGTAAGTGCATACTGCTGTCCATCCCGAACTATGACAAGCTGTTCACTCCTTGGGGCCACGAAAACGCCCAACAGCAATCCTGCGGATGCGATATTTGCTCCGTAAGGGGGGAGACACAATTGCCTTAAAATTTCTCCTACGAGAAACTGTTGGTGGTCTGATTGAAGAATGTCATCCCATTTCTCGGTCACGTTTCGCGCAACAGGATGCATTGGCCTTCTCGAAATCTTACCGGTTTTGGTAAAGACGGCCCATGAACTGTTTAGCGTTGTTAGCGCTCGATTCTTAACCTTGACCGGCTTTGAAATCACAGCATCGTAATCAAGACTTCCCCTCAATAAATCGATAATCAACTCCTGACAACTGTCTGCCGCATTGCCTCGAGCTGTTGAAAAACCATCAAAAGGAAAAGGCAACGACCGCTTATAAATCCGTTCAAACAGTTCCGTGCCGATCCGACTCAATCGATTGGCTTCGAGTTCGTCTTTTAAAGCCGTTATATATCTTCGCTGTTTGGTAAGCTCTTCTATCTGGTTTCGGACGACCTGGTGCATTTTCTCTTGGTGAGCTCCAATTAGATTGCCAAATCGGGCACGGTCTTCCGCACTGATGGAATCTTCCAGGACCGCTAATTCCGCTAATGCTTGACCAAGTATTCCTTCCTCATCGCAAAGAAGAATGACAAGTATTGGCAGTGCGTTAACCCCAACACCAAGGTCACGAATCGTCGCACGAAGAGTTTTCTTTACATCAAATGTAACAGTTTGAGGATCACGGCTCTGTTCAACATAGCAATAAATAACTGTTCCACGTGGCTCATTAACATCAATAGCCTTCATCCACCTATCTGCGGCGATTCTGATCTGGGGATCAATGGTCTCTAAATTTGATGTCACTCCTTGATAGCGCCACTCTGTCGTAGTAATTGAATTTCTTTCGGCAAAATCACACTCCAAATCGCCGAGCAGGTCACACCACTCTGCCGCCTTGCTGGCAAACAATTTTGCCTTGCCGTTTTCATCGTAGGTGCTCGCTACCCGCTGCCTGATGAACGAAAGAAACTGTGTACGCGGAACCGCATCACCTAAGATATCAAACTGTTTGAAGCGCTCATCCCACTCGAGGATATTATATTCATCTTGAAGCAGGTCGATCCCTTCACGAGTACGATAGCTTGACAAACCGGCAAACTTGGCCAATGCGTTGATTGACTCATCACGAGATACAACCTGTAATCCCATTTTCGATGCCAAGACCACGGATCGCAAAATACGAGTAACATCTTCCGGCAAACGTGCGCCATATCGGGCGTATACCGATGCATAGGCGTGGGTGATTGAGCCTTGCTGACCGCTTTCCTCTGAAGAAATTAACTCTTGCTGGAGTTCGTCGGACCATAAACTCACCGGTGCCAGTACCCATGTCCTCTCGCTCTCCGCCTCTAACTCCTGAGAACGCTGGAAAAAATCGCTAAGCAAGGTTAAAGCTGATCGTTCTTGCAGATGCTTCCCCGCAGCGGTCAAAGAAAAAAGAAACCATGTTGAAAGCGGTGAGAGAGGCCAACATCCTTTTCGGATAACTGTATGAAACGAATCAACATCCGTCCAAAGCCTGTAATTGCGGGACTGGGGAAACCAGCTATGCAGGTTTGCGGCGATAGTCTGCGATTCCTCGTAGGCTTGTTCGTCGTTAAACCAGGAATCAAAGCCTGTTGTCTGTTGCTTCTCAATGAGATGAGCGATAAGGGTCTCTAAATTGATTGAAAGATATACCTTGCTTGCAGACTGATAGCGGGTGATGTACCGAAGGATGTCATTTTTATATTCTGGTGCAACTCGTTGCACGTAAGCGTTAAGCTCAAACTGAATGAATCCGACAAAGGTTGTGGTATCGGCATGTGCCTGAACCCCTTCGAATAAATCCTGAAGAACGCCGCTACCCGCCACCTGGCTCCGGACTGTGGCAAATTCGGTATAGCGACCAAATTCATCGAACAGGATGAGAGCATGCCTAAAAGGTTTGTCTGTTCCGCAATACTCACGGGACACAACATCAATCACGTCCCGTACTGATTCTCCACCCAGTGCACGAATGGGCATTCCTTGGCTGGCAAAAAATTCCTGAACTTTGCCGTAAACGTGTTCATCCTGCTCTTCGAGTGCGCTTAATACCGTATCAATGTCAGCCATATTAAAGCTGTCGAGCAGTTCCTCGACCACACTTTCACCAGCCATGCGAATTAGAGTTGCTACTTGCTTGAAGCGTGGGCGCAAATCATCAAGAGGACTGGTATCTAAGCTATTTGCCCGCAGTTGCAGAATGACCTGCCGAGTGACTTCAGCCGTCAAATCGAAGTTTCGCATACCATTTAGTGCAACTATGAGGCAAGGCCGACTTTCCTCTTGCAGCATAGCCTGTATTTCGGCACCGATATTTGCGTCAGCGGCTTTCATGGCAGAAACAATTGACTCGGCCGTAACACCCGATGGCTGGGAAAGAATCGTTGCCAGGGTAAGCGCTAAATGCGATTTTCCTGTTCCATAACCAGCAATTGCTAAAGTGAACGGTTGATCCTCAAGTCCAGAGCACCGCCGTACTATCTTACGAGCAAAGCTGGCTGTGTCCTGAAGCCGATGACCATGAGCATGCCCGATATCATCCTGCGTCACGCCATGATATTTTGGCCCATGAAACACAAAGGACTCTGCGGCCTTTCGGCGTTTCTCTTCATCTGTTAGAAACCAATCAATACTGACAGCTCCATTAAAGAGTCGATCGCCTCGGAATTTTATAATGTCATGTAAGGTTAGTCGCATTCACAGTTCCTTAGATTAAGTCTTCGTACATGCGTCCCCACGTCACACCCGCATCAGCCCTGGGGCGTATTATCCATGGATTCATTTGCCGGTCAATCGCGAGAATGCCTTTTCTCTCAAGTAGTTCTATCGCACGGTGCGACTCGTCTATATTCCATCCCGGAATAGACTTCCATCCCGCGTTATGATCCAGGTCAGTAAGTGTTATCTGAGTTGCTTTTGGAAAATGATCGGCAACAAGTTGCAGTATCCATGCACCGTACGCAAATCCAAATTCTTCAGCAATGGGCGCTGACTGCCGGACCACTATGCCCGTATCCTCTGATAACACGCCACAGGTATGAAAGGCCGCCTCATCTTCATACATTCTTACAATCGGCCCTATAATTCCTCTGCGCTTGCTGTTGTAAACAAGAGACAAATGCTTTTCCAGCGAGGAACGTGAGAAACGCATTCCGAGAACCTGATTCCCGGCGAAAAAAGTTTGATACCAGGCATCGGCACCAGTCAACACTCCACAGAGATTAAGGTGAGCAATCCATTGTGTTACTCGTTCTTTGAGATGGGGGTCCTCCAAAAACACAATACGCCCGAAAGGGGTCAACTCCGGACGTTTCACTGCTGAACGCGCATTTCCAGCCAATTGGATCAACCCCATGCCACGACAGTAATCCAAAATGGCGGGCACCTTGCCGCTAGATTTACCCGTAGGAATACCTGTAACGGCTGAAATGTCTTGATAATTACCAGCTTGTCCGGAAGCGGCAAAACGCAACATGGCATTAATATATTGCCGCTCAGGGATAAATGTCCTATGGAAGTTGCGGGGAAGGCGCATCGGCTTATTCATTGAAACTTCGCTCCTCTAAAGCCGTTATACGAATTTTCAAGGCTCTGGAAACAAGCCTTTCTCCGTCAGGAGAAAGGGTTTTACCTATCGAGTAGCATTCTCCTTTTGAAAGAGAAGATAGCTTTCGAATCCAATCATCAACTTTTTGCCGTGTTGCCAATGCAGCAATATCAGCAAATGCCTTCAACTCGGTATCAGCGGGTTTGAAGAAAAGTTTATGTTCAGCTTGGAACATTCGGTCGCGTTCATCCTTTTTCATATTGCTCATGGTTTGAGTGGCAAGAATGAGGGAAAGTCCAAACTTTCTTCCTTCACGTAAATATTTCGAGAGGGGGCTACCCTCCTTATGATCCAAATTCTGAACCTCATCGAGAACGATGACTTTCGGGTCTGTTTTTTTCCCCTTGGACTGTAGGTGGCCATATAGATCCCAAAGGATGAACTCTGTAATTAACCTGCCGGAATACATATCCATCCCTGCAAGCTGGAAAATATTGCACAGCGGATCCTGCTTCAGGAAAAGGTGATCCCAGTCAAACCCTTCATTACCCGATGAGAATGGTTGATCCAAAATAAAAGGTCGCAACTTGTTATACAGGGACTGGGCGTAGGTTTTATACCTCTTATCCTCGGCCATCGACTCAATCAGGGAAAGCATGTGATCGAGATTCATTCCACTCTCCAACGAATCCACACCTTCCATGATTGCCCGGTGCAACACACTATACTGCTGATTACCAATATCGTACACCGAGTCAAACAAACCGGCGATCCGCTTGGCAATAGCATTCGAGTTCTCCCGTATAACAATCCCACCATTGTCTGAAACCTGGGGAAGGAATGGGTTGATCGGCAATGGCTCTTGACGGACCACATACTGTCGAGGAGCCAATACCTCTTTAGCAACATCTTCTAGATGGTTGGGAAGGAACCCATTCGTATAATCGATAATTAGGCTATTCTGCCTAAATTTGCTCATTTCGCAAAGCATGCACTGAATGGCATAGGTTTTCCCTTGGCCGGATGATCCAAAAATAAGCATATGTCGATTAACCAGGTCGGAGTGGCCAAACTCCCAATAGACCGGATGATCGCTACTGACGGTCTTCCCCAGCAAGATTCTGCCTAACCGATTCAAATCGCCGACCGTCTCAACTGGCTGTTCGGGTGTAGTCTGAACATCAGTAGCCTCCACCGTACTGCCCATGCCGGCCGAAACTCGGGGTATTGTAGATTCCGGGGGGATATCATCTTTTCGATGAGAGAATGAACCTTGAGCCCCTGTATGTTCTTCAGTCACAATATCCGAAGAAGGTGTGTCAACATCTACCGCCGTTTCGATGGGAGCCTCATGGTTATCATCCTCGGCATCCTCATCCTCCCAAGGGGTATAGTCGTCATCGACTTCTGGCGGGATGATCTCCCCTTCCTCCACAACAATTTCGTTCCCTTGATCGCTGAATGCAGTCCAATCAATGTCTCCAACCTCGGGGTCGGTAATCAGCCGACGGACAAAGCCGCCACCGATGGAATAAACATTTGCAGTTACAGGCGGGGAGCCTCCCGCGTTCCAATACCCTATGCGTTTAATCTCATCATCACGGTTGATCCAAAATGCAAATACCGACGCATCCCAAGAAACCTCGAAATCACCTTCGGCCAATCGTTCCAATGCAGCCAGAACATCGGGATATCGATTTTTGATTACCTCGGTCTTACTCGCAATTAACCGGTGGAGTTGCATCCACCAGTAGCGCCTATCTGGACGCTCATCTTCAAGACTCACCCCACCGGTATCGCCCGGGAGCGGAGCAAATGCAGATGAGAGAACTTTCAACCCATTATCAATTTGGCTTTTGGCCTTGTTCACATGTTCGGACGATTGTTGCCCCAGCTTGCATTCGATGAGATGCATTTTGATATGGAGGCGATTACCTGACTCGATTTCGACCCGCATCCACATCAGATCTGGTCTGCGCATATTCTCCGACAGATCAAACCAATGCCGATAGGCATCCAGAGAAATCAAGGATTCACATAACGGGGAATCATTGGCCTGAAGCATTTTTCTGGATAATGCATAAGCCATGAAGTCCCTGATATATTCATCGCCTACTCCGGTTGCCCGCACCAATGATAAACCAGAAAGTTCAGGAGCAATATTCAGGATGCCCTTGGCAACAGCCTCGCACTCTTCCGTACTCCATCCCGCACCGGATGCATAAAGCGACTTTATTGCAGCTTTTAAGCGATAGAGAATGTCAGCAAAAGAAAACTGTTCGGTTGAAACAGTATAGTTATCTTCTCCATGGCTACCAACCCCCGAACCAAACCCAATAATTTCCCTTTCATTGCCGCTTTCCAGCAAAGGGCTCTTTATCAGACGCTCATCCATGTTGGGGTCGATGCAAATGATCCATTCTGCCTTCTTGTGCAGACAATCGATCAGCCCACGCCATGGAGTAAAATCGCCTGCTCCGACAACAATGGTTCCTGTTTGATGTGTCCCTGACTGCAGGGAATGCAGCAGGTTTGCATGGTAAGATCCAAGAGCAAACTGCCTATTGCTAACTACTCTTTTTCGGCGATACCTATCGGCTGGATTGCTGATGGTACAACATGCCTTTTCCAGAATCGGGAACTTGAGATTCCTGCTCGTAACATCAAAGGTATCCACCTTTTCAAAGCTGTTCACACCCTC
>JAGGXJ010000009.1 GCA_021163105.1 Syntrophobacterales bacterium | reverse complement strand
TCTCTGGTCAACGCGGTTGAGGAAACATATAATCTTTCAAATAAACGCTATACAATGGGAATTGACAGTTATCTTGGCGTTCTGGATGCACAGCGGTCCCTCTTTGCGGCACAGCAGGGATTCATCTCGCTCAGTTTAGCCAGGTTAGTCAACCAGGTGAGGCTTTACGCGGTACTGGGCGGAGGAAGTGAATAATCAAAGTTTTAAAGAGAGGATACAGATATGGATAAATATGAGTATTACCTGGTGGAAAAGAAACCACCGGTTGCTTGGGTGTACCTCAATCGGCCCGAAAAAAAGAACGCCATGAACCTGCCGGCCTGGCGGGAATCCATACCAATATTTGATGATCTCGACAAGGACCCGGACATCAGGGTGGTAATCATAAGCGGCAAGGGATCATGCTTTACCACCGGCATTGATCTTATGGACATGGTTGGGGCTGTGCCGGAGATTCTGAATAATGACCAGAAGGGTGGAACCAAGTGGAGTCTTCTTTCCAAGATATACCCTCTGCAGGATACCATGACCTGTATCGAGCGATGTCGCAAACCGGTTATTGCCGCCATTCACGGATACTGCGTGGGCGCCGGCCTTGACATGGCAACCGCCTGCGATATCAGGCTGTGTTCGGAAAACGCGATTTTTTCACTGAGAGAAACCGCCGTCGGTTTCGTGGCCGATGTAGGTGTGCTGCAGCGGATACCGCTGATTGTGGGACAGGGCATCGCCAGGGAACTTGCCTACAGCGCAAAAGATATAAGCGCCACGCGCGCGAAGGAGATCCTTCTGGTCAACGAGATGTACAGGGATTACGAAGATCTTATGAAGGGGGCGGAAGAAATGGCGATGGAGATTGCCGAGAAATCCCCTCTGGCGGTGCAGGCATCGAAGGAAGTGTTGAATTACGGAATCGGCAAGTCTGTCAATGACGGGCTCCGACATGTTGCCTCTATCAGCTCTAATATTATCCCCTCAGCCGACCTTATGGAGGCTGTCACCGCCTTTGCCGAGAAGAGAAAACCCCATTTTACGGGAAAATAACAAAAGAAGAGATATTGTCAAAAATCGTGCTTGACGCCCGGGTAGTCGCACTATCTCGACTGAGGAAGGAAAGGCTGGTAATTTCGATTTGATCGTTTATGTCAAGCTCCTGTTTATGGCCATCTTCTGGGGTGGGACCTTTATAGCCGCACGGGTCGTCGCGCAGAACGTCGGCCCTTTCAGCGCCTCTTTCCTGCGGTTCGCCATTGCATCCATTTTTCTTGTCTTTATCACCATAAAGCTGGAAGGCAGAATCCCCCGGCTGAAGAAACATCAGATACTACCCGTCATACTTCTCGGAATGACGGGTATGTTTGCATATAATTTCTTCTTTTTCTCCGGCCTGAAAACTGTCTCAGCCAGCCGTGCTTCTATTGTCATAGCGATGAACCCGATTTTTATAGCCCTCTTCGCTTACACCTTTTTCAAAGAAAAACTGACCGGGATAAATGTGATCGGGATTTTGCTCTGCGTATCGGGTGCAATTATCGTCATCTCAAAGGGAAATCCACTGGGAATAATGCAAGGGGGCATCGGGACGGGAGAGCTTTATATCCTTGGATGTGTTGCGAGCTGGGTCCTATATTCCCTGATCGGAAAAATCGCGATGAAAGATATGTCCCCCCTGGTCGCCGTCACATATTCCTGCCTTGTCGGCGGTACTATGCTTTTCTTTCCTGCCTGCATGGAGGGGATGTCCAGAGATATCGCGCAATACAGCGCGGTGGACTGGGCAGGTATTTTTTATCTTGGATTCTTCGGCTCTGCTCTCGGCGTTACCTGGTATTATCAGGGAATAAAGAAGCTCGGCGCATCGAAGGCATCTGTGTTTATCAACTTCGTCCCTGTAAGCGCCGTCATACTCGCTTTTCTGATCCTGAAGGAAAAACTCGACTTGTCCCTCATCGCAGGTGCCATCATGGTAATCAGCGGGGCATATCTGACCAACAGAAAACAATAGAACATGACTGGCACCGACAATCCGGTAGAGCGGGAAAGGCGCAAAACACAACCCGCTTCCTATTCTTCATCAACAACAGGGACCGGTTCTTTCGAGACCAGCCACCTGCCATTCATTACTCTGAAACGATAAACGACGAGTCCCAGCAAAAGTGCGAGACCTGCCGTAAAAAAGAGTGCCCTGAATCCGGCCCATTCCCCGATGTAGCCCAGCATCAGGGAACCGGCAAAGGCCCCGGCATCGATCCCACCGGTGAAGACGCCGGTGATTTTTCCGCGGATATCGATGGGCTCATCCCGTATGGCCAGCGCGTTCAGGCACGGGAAGAGAAACCCGTGTCCACAGCCCGACATCAGACCCGCAATGATCAGAACCGCATTGCCTTCCAAAAAGATCAACGCAAAGAGCCCGGCTCCGGTCAGGACCAGTGCATAGGGAATTATTCGGTCTTCCCCGACCCTGTCGGCAAGTCTGCCCCCGAAAAGCCTTGTCAGTACCGCCGCTCCGGAATAGCAGATAAAGTAGAGGGAAATGAAGGCAATGGCCTGTTCCCGAGCGAAAGGGGTAACAAACCCGATGGTGGCCGATAATCCAAACCCGAAGAGACCCGCGAGCATGGCCACGGTTAACGTCCGTTTTCTGAACATGACCGAAAAGAAAGACCGGGACGGTTCGTCAGCGCTCCGCCTGTATGATTCCCGGAGGGGAAGGTGGAGAGCAAGCCCCATCACCGCCATCCCCGCCGTCACGAGAAAGAATATGTCAAAGCCGAACCGCCCGATGATTATCTCGGCAACAACGGGCCCGATTGCCAGCCCGAGGAGCCCCGTTACCCCAAACATGCCGATCCCTTCATTGAGACGTTCCGGGGGAATAATGTCGGCAATATAGGTAAAAGCGGCTGTAAAACAGATAGCCACCCCCACGCCATGGATCACCCTGAGAAAAAGCAGGGGAAGATAGAACTCAGAGAGACCGCCCCGAAGCAGCAGGTATAACAGAGGAAGGATGCTTATGATAATGCACCCGACAGTGTAGCTCCGCTTGCGCCCGATCCGGTCAACCATGCTGGAGATCCAGGGGCGGCTCAGAACGGCCGAAAGGGCAAAGATGCCCATGATAATACCGATATCAGACTTGGAACCGCCATGATTGATAATATACAGGGGAAAAAGAAAGAAGGCCCCGAAACTCGATACGGTAAACAGGTTGGCTAAGGCCATGGTGATAAAGGTAGTGTTATATAACATGCGGTGCTTTCATCCAGTTTGTTGTTCCTGTGTGACAGAAAAAATGAAGGATGGAGAGTTTTGAATAACTATTATTATCTGTCATTTCGACCGAGGGGAGAAATCTTAACAGGTCTGTATCATTAAGATTTCTCGTCGTTAACACTCCTTCGAAATGACAAAACTCAAAGCTCTCGTATGGTCTTTTTACTCGGGCGACCGGTTAAGGAGTCATCTGTACCACTTTAATCGTATGACTACCATACCCAACTGTCTGCCCGTTTCTGATCTTGCATCGTTTTCTGTATTCGACGATTCCGTCAACGCTGACCAGACCGTTTTCTATTTCTATTTTTGCCATACCGCCCGTTCCACAAAACCCCGCTGCCTTTAACAGCCTGTTCAGTTCAATATAGTCACCCGAGAATTCAAATGTTTCCATGCCATATCCTCTAAGACCCTCTGCCAGCAGGATTTCACACCTAAATGGTGACCTGCTTAACTGAGAAAAAATTTTATATATGTTAGAAAAAAACCAACTATCAACGAATAATGGAGGTTAGCCAATGGTACTTGCAATTTTGACAATCATTATTCTTTATTTTTTTCTTATGATGGAGGTCAGCCAATGAAACTTATAACATTCATAATCATTGTTTCCTTGCTTTTTGTTATGGTGTCTTTTACGGCCTACAGTGCGGGAGGTGACAGGAGCTCGTATTCGGATGCTTCTCTATCTTTGAAATTCAAGATGTCACGCCCAATGATTGCAAAGCATCGTATGTGATCACAGGAGAACCTGTTTATTATCGCGTCAAATGCCGGTATTTGATCCGGTGCGGCTGATCGGCGACCTTTCCGAGTCTCTTTTTCCGGTCAGCTTCATAATCGGAATAATTGCCTTCAAACCACTCGACGGCGCTGTCTCCCTCAAAGGCAAGGATATGCGTGGCAATGCGATCGAGAAACCAGCGATCGTGACTGATGATGACGGCGCATCCTCCGAAATGCTCTAATGCTTCTTCAAGGGCCCGCATGGTGTTCACATCCAGATCGTTTGTCGGTTCGTCAAGCAGCAACACGTTGGCACCCTCCTTGAGGATGCAGGCAAGATGAGCGCGATTGCGCTCGCCTCCGGAAATCATGCTCACCTTTTTCTGCTGGTCTGATCCTGAGAAATTGAACCGTCCGACATAGGCCCGTGAGTTCATTTCTCTTTCCCCAAGCTTAACCATATTATTGCCCCCGGAAATTACCTCCCAAATTGTCTTGTCCGGGTCGAGCGTATCCCGTTCCTGATCGACGTATGCAAGCGAGACCGTTTCGCCAACGTTTATCGTGCCTGAGTCGGGTGTTTCCCCTTTGGT
>JAGGXJ010000001.1 GCA_021163105.1 Syntrophobacterales bacterium | reverse complement strand
TGCTTACCGGTGACATGATTGATGCCGCCAAAGCGGTCGATCTCGGTCTAGCCAATGAGATGGTCAAACCCGAAGAGTTGCTGGAGAGAGCATTGAAAGTTGCCGGGAAAATTGCAAAAAAGGCTCCGCTGGCAGTGAAGATGGCGCTGACCGCTGTAAAATATGGCCTGGAAACAGACCTTGAAACTGGTCTTGTCCTGGAAACTGCTTTGGCTAATCTAACCGTTGCCAGTGAAGATAAGAACGAAGGCATATCAGCCTTTTTCGAAAAAAGGAAGCCTGAATATAAAGGTAAATAAAAGGTAACTATTCAGCGGAAGTAGAAAAGCACCTAATTTTGATGGATTTCAGTGAATTCTGGGGACATAACCTGATTCTCCGAAGGAAATCGGGATTGTGTCCCCTGAATTTACGGGTTAGCTGAATAGTTACAATAAAAGATAATATTTAGATGTGTATCAGTTGTGTGGTTAATGCCTTTTTTACATAAAGTAGATCCTTAGCCGAGATGCTTTATGTTCAAAGAAAGGATATGTGAATAATTTCAGTGAGAGGAGAGAAAGACAATGGCGATTAAAAAAGTATTGGTAGTTGGTCTGGGATTGATGGGAAGAGGAATTCTTCAGGTTTGTGCACAGTCTGGTTTTGAATCGTATGCCTATGATGTATCTGAAGATGCGGTTAAAAAAGCCGCAGGCCATATTGAGAAGAGCTTGGATAAACGGGTTCAAAAAGGGAAAATGACCGAAGCTGATAAAGATAAGATTTTGTCAAATATCAAGCCGGTTACCGATTTAAAAGAGGCTAAGGATGTAGACCTGGCGATTGAAGCAGTTTTTGAAGATATCAATGTGAAACAAGATGTGTTCAGAAAACTGGACGCGGTTTTGCAGCCTAATGCTATTCTTGCATCAAACACTTCGGCGTTACCTGCAACCCCACTTGCTTCCGTAACCAAAAGACCTGACAAATTCATGATTATCCATTTTCATCAACCACCTACGGTTATGCGGCTTATTGAATTGGTGAAAGCGATTCAGACCAGTGATGAAACCGCTGCACTGGCCATGGAATTTTGTAAAGCCATCAACAAGGATCCGGTTCAGATTAATGTTGATTGCCCCGGATTTTTAACAAACCGAACTATGATTCCTCTTCTGAATGAAGTGATTTATTGTATCTATGAAGGAGTTTCTACCAAAGAAGATATTGATTTAGCCTACAAGTCTGGTTTTAACTGGCCCATGGGTCCGGTGACATTGTGTGATTTTATCGGTTTGGATACACTACTTCATATAATGGAAGACTTACATGCACGGCGGGGTGGGGATAAATTTATTCCCTGTCCTCTTTTAAGTAATATGGTGGCTGCTGGTTACTTGGGTCATAAGTCGGGCAAAGGATTTTTTGACTATACGAAGTAAGGTTACTCTATAAGTCGGCCGGTCGAATGGTTTTGCTCGTGAAGAAATGTCTGCCCCGCTCTTGGGTGAAGCTTTTCGGCCGGTTGTTTTACGTACAAATTGGAAAAACGAACGTTTGTAGAGGTCGGTGATCAGGTGGCGGTTGGTTTTATTAAACCATAAGAGTACTTATTCGCGGGCCGTATAGGCCGTTTCGGGTTGCGGGGCTTATCCCCGCATCAGATAGTTTGATCTGATTATTATGTATTTCACTGCTTAAATTGGAATGGAAAAGGAGTAAGGCAATGAATGAAGTTGTTATTTGTAGTGCGGTAAGGACACCTATTGGCAACTTTATGGGGCAGCTTTCCGGGTTCAGCGCCGTGGAACTTGGTGCAATGGTAATTAATGAGGCCATAAACAGGGCCGGTATTGCCAAGTCGAATCTGGATGAGGTCGTTATGGGAAATGTACTACCTTGTGGACTGGGCCAGAACCCTTGTCGGCAGGCGATGATAAAGGCTGGAGATATCTCCTTTGACGTTGGTGCCCTGACCATCAATAAAGTTTGCGGATCAGGCCTCAAAGCCGTCATGCTTCTTGCCCAGGCAATTCAGGCGGGAGATGCCGAAGTGGCGGTTGGCGGTGGCATGGAATCCATGAGTCAGGCTCCCTATTATTTGGAGCGGGCCAGGAGCGGATATCGTATGGGGAATGGTTCACTTGTGGATGGTATGGTTCATGACGGTTTGTGGGATGTAGTGAATGATTACCATATGGGGTACACGGGTGAGCTTGTATCTGAGAAATACGGTATTTCAAGAGGAGATATGGACAAGTGGTCATATGATTCTAATGTGAAGGCCATGGAGTCAGGAAAGAGCGGTAAATTTAAGGCGGAAATAGTCCCAGTTTCAGTACCTCAAAGGAAGTCCGATCCTCTTTTGGTCGATATGGATGAAGGCCCCGTAGTTCCTGATTTGAAGAAAATGGCCAAGCTGCGACCTGCCTTTAAAAAAGACGGAATGGTAACTGCCGGCAACGCATCCAAGATTAGTGACGGGGCTTCGGCGTTGGTTGTTATGTCAGGGAAAAAGGCCAAAGAGCTTGGGGCGCCAATTTTGGCCAGGATTGTTGCCCAAGCTTCGGCTGGGTTGGGCTTGGAATACGTGCTTATGTCACCTATAAAAGCCATTCCCAAGGTGCTGAAAAAAGCCGGATTAGCAATTAAAGACATTGATTTATTTGAAATTAATGAGGCTTTTGCTACCTCGACAGTGGGGGTTATAAGAGAGCTTGGTATTGATCCTTTGAAGGTGAATATTCATGGTGGGGCGGTAGCCTTAGGTCATCCCATCGGTGCCAGCGGTGCAAGGCTGTTGACAACCCTTCTTTATGCAATGGAAGAAAGAGATGCTAAGAGAGGTCTCGTGACCTTATGTCTTGGAGGTGGAGAAGCGGTTGCCCTTATTGTTGAAAGATAACATTTAGTGCTCTTATCAGAACACTAATTTGCGGGCCGAAAACTAGGTTTGGGTTGCGGGACATGTTTCCCGCATTAACCGGAGAGGATTGAAACGAAATGCAGATCAAAAACATAGGTGTTGTAGGGGCTGGAATAATGGGAAGCGGGATTTCTCAAGTCGCAGCCTCTGCCGGTTATAATGTGATTTTAAATGATATTGAGGATAAATTCATAGATCGTGGTCTTACCGCCATTTTCCATAGCCTCGAAAGGATGGTTAAAAAGGATAAGATTACATCTGCTGAAGCCAAGACAATTTCAGGAAGAATTACCAGATCAAAAAAGCTGGAAGATTTATCGGATGTCGACTTTGTAGTGGAAGCGGTGATTGAGGATAAAACACTAAAGCAGGATATTTTCAGACAATTGGACAACATTTGCCATAGTGAAGTTATTCTTTCCAGTAATACGTCATCAATCTCTATAACCAGTTTGGCTGCGGTTACTTCCAGACCGGAAAAAGTTATTGGTATGCATTTTATCAACCCGGTTCCGGTAATGAAGCTAATTGAGGTTATTAAAGGACTTGATACCTCTTCTGAGACGGTAAAGAGTGTGTTTGATCTGGCTGAGATAATGGGCAAGGTTCCGGTTATGGCCGAGGATTTTCCTGGCTTTGTTTCCAATCGAGTGCTTCAGGTAATGATCAACGAGGGAATATACTGTTTGTACGAGGGGGTAGGAACCCGTGAATCCATAGATGACATCATGAAAATGTGTGCCAATCATCCTATGGGTCCTTTAGAGCTAGCTGATTTGATTGGTCTGGATACCGTTTTGAACATCCTGAATATACTCTATGAAGGTTACGGGGATCCTAAATATCGGCCCTGTCCCCTGCTTAAGAAATATGTGGAAGCCGGATTGCTGGGAAGAAAGACTGGCCGGGGATTCTACGAGTATGCAAAGTAAACGGGATGGCGTACATACTTTCGGCTCGCAAACCCATCCTGCCGATGCAAACTGTGGTGTTGTGGTTACAACGAGAGAGAATGCCAAAAGACTAAGTACTGATCCAAAAATAGAAATACAGGTTATTTCATATGGTTATGCGAGAGCTAAAAAAGGATATAT
>JAGGXJ010000087.1 GCA_021163105.1 Syntrophobacterales bacterium | reverse complement strand
CCTATGGGGGGCAAAAGCAAAGCCACGTCCTTTGGGCGTGGATCTTTACTTGTTGTACAGTTCATTGAGAAAAACTGTGAACTGTGAATCAGCAATCGTCAGTGGTTACAAATATTATATATGCCGGGATAATCATGGCAATATCAGTAGAAGGAGAAGCAAAAGTGGAAAAGCCTTTTAAGTACGTAGCATTAGTTGGATCGGGATTTCTGGGTTCACAGATAGCAATGGTAGCAGCTTATGCGGGCTATAAAGTAAAGATATACGACCCGCAGGAAAATGCTTTTATTAAAACCTATGACAAGATTCACAGCGACCTTCAAATGAAAAAAGTAACTCCTTTCATTCCGTGGGAAAAATGGGAAGAGTGTCGGGATTCCATAGAACAGACAATAGAGCTTGGTGAAGCGGTAAAAGACGCACAACTCGTCATTGAAGTAGCTCCGGAGATAGAAGATCTCAAGAAATCCATCTTTAAGCAGCTTGGCGAGCTAACCTCCTCTGAATGTATTCTCGCTACCAACAGTTCATCCATGCCTGTATCGCGGTTCGAGGAAATCAGCGGAAGGCCTGAACGTTGCTTAAATCTCCATTTCTACCTTCCTTTGCAGGGAATGAACATGGCTGATGTGATGGGTGGCAGTAAAACCCTTCCAGAAGTGATTGAAGCTGGTAGAAACTTTATACGTTCCCTGGGCGATGTACCTCTGACCGTTAAAAAAGAAATACTTGGTTTCTGTTTTAACCGTGTATGGAGAGCCATTAAAAAAGAAACTCTGTATATGTGGGGAAATGGATTTGTGGATCACATGGATATCGATCGTGCCTGGATGATATTCACCGGTATGAAAGTTGGTCCCTTTGCCCTTATGGACTCCGTAGGCCTTGATGTAGTTTATGATATCGAGATGGTCTATGCCAATGAATCCAAAGACCCTAAAGATGTTCCCCCAAAAGCATTAAAAGATATGATCGATAAAGGTGACCTTGGGGTGAAAAGCGGAGAGGGGTTTTATACGTATCCAAATCCCGATTTTCTGAACCCGGATTTTCTCAAGCCATAAAAACTTTTGGTCGTTCCCTGGCAACCGTGACAATTGTTGAATTAAATCTCGGGCCGTTGCCAATTTCTTGAGGGGTACTGCTCATCAAGCAATTCAGCGAATTTTCCTTCAATCCTTCGAATTGCCTCGGGCACCACAAGACCCTTTCGGGAAGGGTGTCAGAGATAGTTGCTTTCGCCTGTACTTGTCCCAGTTCGTTCGCGATTGTAACGGTATGTCCTTCTTTTATACCTTGCCGCTCAGCATCTTGAGAGTTCATTGCCACAACGGCGGGGATTGCACCATAAACCTCTTGAAACTGTGTACTGGTATATTCTGGCGTAGCACTATTCAGCAAGATGAATTTTCCCTTTTCAATACATAACTGGGGCTGTATTGGCATAGGATTCAAACCGGCTTCTGCAGCTATTGAAGAATAAAATTCAATCTTTCCCGACGGAGTCGAATAATTGTTCTCTGATTTTGTCTTGAGTGTCAGCATCTCTCCTGATTTCAGAGTCTGGGAATTTCCCTTCTCCAAAGCATTCTCAAGAGCCAGATCTACGGAATTCCAGGCATCTTCATACAGCCAGTCCTCCGTCAACCCCAGCCGTTTTGCGATTTCCTGCATGACCCGGATTTCACTGCGACTGTTTGTGACAGGTCGAACAGCTCTTTTTGAATATCGGACGTAGTTATGCCCCCAGGGAATAACTAAATCTTCTTTCTCAAGATAGGTCGGTGCGGGAAGAACAACATCTGCGTACTGTGCAGTTTTTGTCCAATGCGTTTCGTGAACTGTTACAAAAACATCCCGTCGAGATAATCCTTCTCTGAAGGCATGCTGATTGGGAAGTGTCATGGCAGGATTCATGCAACTGATGTATATAAACTTGAATTTACCATCTTTAACGAGGTCGGCAAGAGCCACTTGATTTACAATTTTTGAAGTTTTATCTGTGAGAGCCCGGCCGGAGATGAACGATTCATTAACCGAAAAGGAACTTCCACTGCTGTAAAAGAATCCCCTGTGTAAACCAAGAAGTGTCGGGATAAATGATACAGCCCGCACTTGATCGGCGCCCTGATCGCATTTTTGCAATCCGATACCGATCATGGTTGTGCCGGGTTTTAAAGTACCATATGCGTTCCCTAACTGCTCAACATATTTCCAGGCAACACCAGTGACTCGCTCTGTCCGACCCGGAGTCCACTTATCGGCCTCCGCTTTCAGATGCTCAAAGCCGATGGTCCATTCTTTAACGAACTCCTGATTTATGTAGTTATTTCGGATTAAATAATTGATTATTCCATAGGCCAGGGCAACATCACTTCCCGGCATCGGTCGAATCCAAAGATCGGCGCTTTTTGCAGTTTCACTTTCCCTTAGATCAACAGCAACAATCCGGGCACCACGTTCCCTGCGGGCCTTTCTGGCAAGAGCCCACATGTGCGGTGAGCTCACGGCAGCGTTAAAACCCCAGAACACGATAAGATTCATTGAGGAAATCTCGACAACCTTTATGCCATAGCCGTCACCATAGTGCAAAGCCAGTGCATCATGACCCGATTTGCCGCATAAAGCCCAATCCGTCTGCGTAGCGCCAATATTATTCCAAAGTCTTTTAGGGAATACTGTCGTTAATAATCCCATATTTCCAGCAAAATCGAGATGCAGCACAGACTCTGGCCCATACTTTTCAATAGTTTCTCTGAGCTTTCGCGATACTGCGTCCAGACCTTCTTCCCAGACAGCCTTCTCAAAGTACTCTCCTTTACGAATGAAAGGATTCTCAACCCTATTTTCATAGAGTCTTTCATGATCCTTTGCACCCCTAGGGCAGGTAAAACCCTGTGTTATCGGATTTGCCGGGTCACCTTTTATGGATAGAATCTGTTCTGACTCTCCAAGTGTAACTTTTAATGAGCAGGTGTCATAGCAGTCCCGGGCGCATACAGTCGAAACTTGTTTCATCGCTTTAATCCTCAGTATTTTAAGTGGGTGTTTTTTCTCCGTAGTAAAGAGACCATATAATGCCGATAGGCATCCTTCCATCAATCGTCAGATAGAGTCCGGGTGGCATGGCACCTGCGTCCGGGTTCGGCGAGTAAGCACAGATTATAGATAAAAAAAGATAAAAGCAAAGACAGAAATAAACCCGATGCAACCCATAACACTCCAGCCGATAGAGATCCTGTATCTGTCCTCGTTATAGGCAACGCTCTTCAGTTTATTTAACCTGACTGAAATCTCTTCCCTGCGTTCAAGGTTTCCGGCTGAAGTCATCTTCAGTTTCATGGATTCGGCAAGAACCGACGGTATAGTGAAAGGGTTCTTACTCAAAGATACAACAAACGCCCTATCTTTACTGAAGAGACCCTGCACATCAGATCTGAATTTATTTAAAGGCTTGTTGCAGAACGACAGAAAGAGCCTGCCCGGTATCCGGTAGAACCAGTCGGTATCGAGTGTGATTTTGCGTTTTCCACCAAGTTTATCAATGTAAATCCAGAAGGCGGCGGCGGCGAAAAGAAGGAGCTGCATCGCATTAATCACATGGTGTGTCGTATATGGCTGATAATCCACGGGATAGGGCAGGATATGGTAGAGAACCTGAGGGTAAACACCGATAAACACACAGGCAAACGCGGCCAGGCCCATGGCGATCAGCATATTAAGGGGTGCTTCCCTGGCGCCTTTTATTTTTTCTTCCCCGCTACCCTCGGTGTCTTTCCCGAACCAGGTACCGTTAGTAAGTTTCAGCGTCAGACAAAAGAATGTCCCTATGGAGGCCAGGTGCAGCATCAGAAATACCAGGGCTCTGTGCGTGTCTGCCGCTGCCGCTGTAACCATTGTCTTACTGACAAAACCACTAAAGAGTGGTACGGCGGATATGGAAAAAGCCCCGATCAGATACAGGATAAGTGTCACAGGCATTTGCCTGTACAGGTTCCTTCCCTGCAAGTCTGTCATTTTTCTTCTTCCTGTCACATATATCACTGCGCCGGCGCTCATGAAAAGAAGGGCCTTGTAGAGAATATGACAAAATGCATGCGCAGCGGCGCCATTCATCGCCAGCGTTGTGCCAATCCCGACACCCGCTACCATATACCCGACCTGACTGATAATATGATAGGAGAGGAGTCTTCGGATATCATTTTCAATTACGGCAAAAACCACTCCATATACAGCCATAATTGCTCCAAGCCAGATCAGAACCTCTGTCCCGGGAAATCCTCTCAAAAGAACATATACGGCACTCTTGGTGGTAAATGCCGTCAAGAAAACACTGCCTGTAATAGTGCCTTCCGGATACGCATCGGACAACCAGGCGTGGAAAGGCGGCACTGCGGCATTGATGATAAAACCAAGAAGAATAAGCTTGGAACCTGGACCAGTTAAATCAATTAGATTAAAATAGATAGATCCGGTATCTGCTACATGTATGATAATACCCGCCAGCAGACAACAACCGCCGAAGATATGCACCATTATATACCGGAACCCCGCATCCAGTGCTTTTCTGTCCTTCCGGTACCATATAAGAAACACAGAGGCTACAGCCATAATCTCCCAGAAGGCGTAGAGGGTAAAAAAATCTCCCGCAAATACCACTCCCATGGTACTGCCTATATAGAGAAACGCGGCTACATGCTGTCCGTCTTCTTTAACATGGAGAGCATAAATCATGCCTATAAAAGCAATAATAACAAATACGTACCCAAAACAGAGGCTGAGCTTGTCCACCCTTCCAAGAATGAGCTCGTAACCTAAAAAATGGTATGTCCAGTATGTGCCCTGTCCCATGTAAAGGAGATCGATAAATGCTATCGTCGGGATCAAAAGCTGGAATATCTGTTTTGCCCGTCTTACCTTAAGAAAAGGAAGCAAGAGGCCTCCTGCAATAAATATGAACGCAGGCGGGATCGCATTAATCGTCATAATAATCCTCATTTCTTTGAAGCCAGTAATGGCCGAGGGCCTTGGAGCCAAACACAATAAGAATACAGCCTAAAAAGCCAAAAATTGCGTCGAAGTCAGGAATTCGCTCCCACCAGAAATGGGCATGGGCATCGTGTATAAATAGCCCAATCAGGACAAGAAAACCAATACTGATAAAGAATATGATCTTTAAGATCTTTACCATCTACATCCCTCCAAGTATTTTGCCTGCTGCGGTAGAGGCTATGTTGAAGAAATTAAAAAAGGCATTCGGAAATATTCCAAGTATAATCGAGATGATCGCCGTTACCATCAGAGGAATAACCATCATCATCGGAGCTTCATTAAAACATGGAATGACATCCTCTTTGGGTTTCTTAAAGAATGAGCTATAGATTATCGGGAAGAAATAAGCTATATCCATCATGGCACTTGTGAGCAAAACAAAGAGAAAAAACACCTCGTTGGCCTCGAGGGTACCCAGCGCCATATACCACTTACTGATAAATCCGCATACTGGGGGAATTCCCGCGATGCCCATCGCCCCGATTGCAAATGCACCCATAGTTAACGGCATCTGCCTGCCGATTCCATCGAGTTCACTTATATTTTCTTTGTGTGTTTTTACATAAATAGCCCCCGCAACAAAAAACAGGGTGATTTTCATGAAGCCGTGACTACCCATATGAAATATGGCGCCTTTTATGCCGCTCGGGGTTAACATGGCGGCACCCATTATAATTATGGCAAGGTTATTTATAGTGGAAAAAGCAAGCCTTCTTTTGAGATTATCCTGGGCAAGGGCATACATGCCGGAGACAATAATTGTAAATGAGACAAAATAAGCAAGTACAAGCCATAGATTAAGCTCGTGTAGAAGTTCAGGTCCAAAGACGTAGAGAATCACTTTCAGGCATCCAAAGACACCCGCCTTAACCACAGCTACAGCATGAAGCAGGGCACTTACAGGGGTTGGAGCCACCATAGCTGATGGCAACCACTCGTGCAGCACCATAACAGCGGCCTTGACGCCAAAGCCCAATATAAGAATAACAAAGATGAATCGGAGTATGTTGGCTGAGCCACAGCCTGAAAGAAAACCACCGGGTTTGAAATCTGTTGTCCCCGTGAGACTATAGATCAGGATTATGCCAAACAGGATTGCCATACCGGCCGTGAGTGTGTAGACAAGATATTTCCTGCCGGCCATGATCGCTTCTTCGGTCTCCTTGTGATAAACCAGAGGCCAGGTAGCCACCGTCAGGATCTCATAAAAAATGAACAGGGTTAACAGGTTGCCGGCGAACGCGATACCCATCGTTGCGGAAAGACAGAGCGCGAAATTAAAGAAATATCTCGTCTGGGCGTGCTCATCCAGGCTCCTGACATAACCTATGGAATACACCGAGGTTATAATCCATAAAAAAGAAGCCAGAACACCAAAAAACATACCAAGTGAATCAATCCTGAATTGCAGAGCTATCCCCGGCGTCAATGATATGATGGTGTATTCTATTATGTTTCCCTTCAGGATAAGGGGAACCATTGAAATGACAATGGAAAACTTGATGATTGAGGCAAGAAGAGTCCAGAACTCCCGCAGGTTCCTGTTTCTCTCACCCGTAAAGAGGATTAAGACAGCCGCTACAAGTGTAACCAAGACAGCTAAAAGTGGTTTTATTGAAACAATTACCCCCATAGGGTTATCCCTTCGTTAAATTTTCAAAAGCATGCCGGAATGGCAAACTGGATTACAGTGGAAACGATCCTGCCACTCAGCAATCCAAGCAAAACAATTCCTGCGGTAACACTGATTATTGGTATAAGCATAGTTAAAGGAGCTTCTTCGCGGACAACAGCCAGCGATTCTCCCCCGTTGTCATGCCCGCCTCTCGGCTCGATATATGCGTATTCAATAACCCTGAAGAACAGTATCGCATTTAAAAGACTGCTCAGCACCAGTACACCGGCCAGAACCCACTGACTCGTATCGACTGCGCCGAGGATAAGGTACCATTTACTGAAAAACCCGCAGGTTGGCGGAATTCCCACCACTGAAAGCCCGACTATGACAAACGCTGCCATGGTAAATGGCATCCTTCTGTGAAGATTCCTGAATTGAGAAATCTCTCTATTGCCACACCGGTACACAATGGCGCCGACAATCATGAAAAGGGCAACCATCATACAGGCATCATTCATTATATGAAGGATAGTCCCGGTAAGTCCGTTTTTGTTGGCAAGCCCAATTCCCAATACCAGGTAACCCACTTCACTTAGCAGAACATAGACGAGCATCCTCTTTAAATCGGTCTGGGCCAGAGCCATCACTGCACCATAAAGTATGGCTGCCGCGGCTATCCATGAAAGGATAGTCGTAACAGGAAGCATTTCAATTGAAAAGTATGGCTTGAAGACGGTGAACATAATCCTGATCATTACATATGCTGAAACTTTGGTCATCAACGGGGCAAGGAGCGCGCTCACAGATGATGGAGCCTTTTCATAGGCATCGGGGAGCCAGCCATGCAACGGGAATAAGGCCATCTTTGTGGCCACACCGACTATAAGGAACGTAAAGGCAACCAGGACTACCTTGCTACCGTAAAGATCAGGTAAAAGTCTGGCCAGATCAGCCATATTAAGTGAACCGGTTGTCATATAAAGGTAACCGACTCCCAGCAGATAGAAAGAGGCTCCGATAGTCCCCATAATCACATATCTGAAGCTGGCCATGGGAGCCCCTTCCTCCCCCACGGCTATTAAAGCATATCCCGCCAGAGATGCTATCTCCAGAAATACATAGAGATTGAACATGTCACCGGTAACTATGATGCCGAAAAATCCGGTGGCTTGCAGAAGGAAGACAGTGTAGAAATAGATGGTCTTCTCAGGCAGTTCTAATTCTACGCTCTTTTTGGAATAGACAGCCACAGTCAAACTTGTAAAGGAGACAATTACAAGAACGAAGGCGTTGAGATAATCAACAGCATATTCTATCCCCCATGGCGGCAGCCAGCCTCCCAGATGGTAGTGAATAACCCCCGTATTGATTACTGTCAACAGGGTAATAACGGAACAGAATGTTGAAAGGGTAAGGGACAAAATTATCCATGGATAGCATAACTCTTTTCTCCACCATCCGATAAGGGGCGTAATAAAAGCGAATATTAAAGGGATGACCACTATCAGGACAGGCGCCTGTTCTATCATTTAACAGCCTTTAGAATCTCATCTTCTTCAAGAGTATTGTATTTCAGGTAGATCATTATACCTATAGCAAGAGCAACCCCGAGTGTAGCAACCATAACAACAATAGCCGTAAGCATAAGCACATGCGGTAGTGGATTTATATAAGCAGAAGTCTGTATGGCTTGCCCGGCATGTCCGTGAGCATGTCCCAGGATCGGCAAGGTGGCCCCTTTTTTGCAGCCGATAGAAACATAAAACAGAATGATTGCCGTCTGGAAAATGTTCATTCCGATAATCTTTTTTATCAGATTTTTTTTCCCGATCATGGCATAGAAACCGATCATCATCAGAACAATATATATCCAGTAATTGTACTTGCCGACAATAAAATCAACCATGGCCATTACGCCTCTTTCTCAACAGCAGAATACACGCCATTCCCGCCGTGAAAATTACCGTTGTTTCACCAAGGGTATCATAAGCCCTGTAATCGGCCAGCACAGAGGTTACCATGTTGGGCGTGGCCGTTTCTTCCATCGTTTTTGTGATATACCGTGGTGAGACATGGAGACTTGCAGGCGAGTCCGGGTCACCCCACCCTGGCATATCCATAGTCCCGTAGATAAGTATAGCTCCGGTAATTACCACAACAATCAGGTTCAATATCTTCAATCCTTTGACCTCCTGGTAGTCCTGTATACCGCGGCAATTAAGAGAACAGTTCCTATACCGGCGCTAACGGATGCCTCCGTAAATGCGACATCGACAGCGCCCATCTCCGCCCACATCAAACACATGAAGAAGCTGTAAGCACCAAGGATCATAACCGCACTCAGAAGATCCTTTACGGTAATCGCAGCTATAGCGCATATCACAACGAAAATAAGGATAACAAGGTCAAATGCTGGAATCATCTTCCTTTTCCCCTTTCATCCAGGGTTGGACACCCACTCTCAGAGCTGCCTTCGAGATTGCGTGGGTGGCGGTGGGCTGGGCCAGGGCCATGAACACTGCTATAAAAACTATCTTCAGGGCGGTCAGGGAAAACCCCTCATAGATGGCAAGGCCAATAAGACACAGAAGAACGGCCAGTGTGTCACCTTTACCGGTCGCATGAAGTCTGGTAAAAAAATCGGGAAAGCGCAGTATCCCAATGGTTGCCGTGGTAAAAAAGAAGATCCCGCCCAGCATAAATATTGTCGATAATATGACTGCTCCGCTCGTCATAATTCTTTCTCCATCTCCAAGAACTTGGACACAGCCAGAACGCCTATAAAGTTGAGCAAGGCATAGACCAGGCTGATATCCACAAACATCTCCACCCTGCCATAGACAAACCCCATAATGAGCAATATAATCAGGGTCTTGGTGCCAATGGCCGAAATGGCTGCTATCCGGTTAAAGACACCCGGGCCAAAGACAACACGGTAAAGAACAAAGAAGACAAGAATACACAATCCTAAACCTATAGCGAGAAAAAAAGTGCTCATCGTAAATCCTCATATCGTGAGATTATTCTTTCTCATCTTCCGGTGGTTTTCCGCCTGATGAGATATCAAAAAATATTGAAAACATAATGGCCATTACTGTAAATCCTACACCGATCTCAATACCTAAAATGCCCAGCGATCGCGCCTCAGCCGGAGTCACATGCAGTATTCCCGACAACTTGCCATAGTCAAGATAGTTTCCAAGGAGAAGGAGACATATAAATCCAATTCCTGAATAGATAAGGACACCCAGACTGCTGAATACTGCCACACTCTTTCCCGATATATGCCTTCTTGTATCACTCGGTCCATATGTTATGAGCAACAACACCAGGCTTGCCCCCAGGATGACACCCCCCTGAAAACCTCCACCGGGACTATAATGACCATGCGCAATCACATAAAGGGCAAAAAGCTGAATAAACGGTACAAGAATTCTTGAAACCGTCCTGATAATTATATCCTCACTGGAGCGTATCATTTCTACCCCCACTTCCTCAATGCCACGTATATTCTTGCAACATCCAGTGCGTCCTGTATGTAGATATGATCCGCTTCCATAAATATGTGGGCAACCCTGTCTTCCATCTCTCCTGCATGGAGATCATCGGCAACCTTTTTATCCAGGGCGTGCACGAAAAATTCACCATCCTTGATATCCATAGTGATCGTTCCCGGTGTGAGCGTAATGGAGTTTGCCAGTGTTACCCAGGAAATATCACTCTCCAGCTTCGTGCTAAACCGAAGAACATGAGGATCTATCGGCATCCTCGGTGACAGGGCCAAGTATGCGACGTGGATATTGGATAGTATTATTTGATAGATAAGCCATGGTATGTACGTAATAAATCGTCGGACTATTACCCGGGTCTCTCCCACACGCACGTTGGCTAAGAGCAGATCATGTGTCAAGTGGGCAATAACAACGGAACAAATAACACCCATGGTAAGATGAAACAGGTCAAACTTCCCCGATAATAAAACCCAGAATACAAACAGGAGAAAAAAGGTGGCAATAAAATTCTGGAAACTGGATTTTGCTTCCTGCGCACCCTTGAAGATGGCCTGTATTTTTTGTTTTTCCATCTGCCGCGTTTCGGATGTTACTCCAACCGTAGAATCCAATAACCCCTTCGCCTGCCTCCTGGCATCTTCCAAAATACTGGCAGAATCCAGTAATCCCTTCGCCTGTTTCCTGGCATCTTCCAAAATGCGAAACGAATCATCTGTTGCCTGTATCAAGAGTGTTACTTCCACAAATCAGACCCTTTTTTATGGCACAACCAGTACGGGTACTACCGCTTCTTCAGCAACCCTGCAGGACAAATTTCCCCTGAATATCTCTTTATAAAATGGCTTCTTTGGAACAGCCCCAAGGACGATAAGAGTTGCCCTGTAATCCTCAGAGGCCGTTATTATCTCTTCCACGGTTTTGCCAGCATAAATATGTGATTCAGCATCTATTTTTTTATTCAAACACATCTTACGTGTTTGGACAAGCTTCTGCTTCAACTCCCTTATATCTTTTACAGTCAGTTTCCCGTTTATGACATTTACAATATCCAGCCTCTTAATTATCACGCTGAAATCCAGCAGGCGGGTTAAAGCCTTCTCAGATGCCGGAGACCAATCCGTGGGAAAAACAATATCCTCAAACAACTCCTTGCCCCTCATTGACGTATCATTGATAACCAGAACAGGTGCAGAAGATCTCTTAATCAAACCCTTGATAAGGGAACTACGAGAGGGACTGTGTGTCTTTCTGTCGAGATTGGCAACAACAAGTGACACATCTTCCTCTCCGGCTACACTCAAAATCCGCGACAGAGAGAGCGTTTCTTCCACCAGTATTCTACACTTAATCCCAATACCGGACAGATTTTCAAACCATTCATCAAAAGGGGTTGTCTGTAAAAACACTATCTCTTCAAGACCGACACGGCGTAAAACCAATATATTCTCTATCAGGCTGAAAGATAATGCCTGGTTTTCAAGGTTAGTTGCGTAAAGTAATTTCATTTTCTTCAGTTGCCGGCCGGTTTAATTTGTACCGGAATCAATAAGACGGGAATCTCTGATTGCTCGGCTAATTTCCTTGGAATACTCCCCAGCCATCTCTCCTTCCAGGGCCCTTTCCCCGTCGTCCCGGCAACTACCATACTCGCCCCATGTTCATGCACCGCCCTGTTGATCTGCTCGGCAACATCACCTACATAAAGATGTGCCTTTGCGCCTATCCCCTTAGCACGAAAGATCTCACACACCTCATTCAGTTTCTGTTTACTTTCCTTCCGGGTTTTCTGTACCTCCATTGCCGAAGACCCTTTTAAGCTCTTTTCACTGGCAACATGGATTACCTCTATCTCCTGAATAATTTCCTTCAAATCTATCAGATATTCCACAGCCCTTTCACATGCATGCGACCAATCTGTTGCAAAAAGTGGCCTTTCAAACGGCTTGTCATTTACCTTTCCGGAAGGCAACATATATTTATGTACAAGGACCGGTGTGGAGGTTCTTTGAAGAAGTTCCAAGGTCTCAGAACCCGCGTAAAGTCCCTCTATTCTGCCCCTTTTATGGTGGCCGGTTACGATGAGATTCACACCCTCTTCCTGCGCGACGGAGACAACTTTGGGAACCAGATCGCCCACAACCATATAAGCGCCAACCTCCATTCCCTGCTCATAAAGAGCTTCTGCCCAGTCAATGAAGCGTACATTGGCTATCTCCTTTAATTTTACCTCTTCGTCCTTGAGATATCCTTTGCCACGCCGCATTGCCACCTTGTTTCTCTCTATCACGTGGATAAATACCACATGATTAAAGCCGGCTTTTCTGAGATCCATCAATGACTGCAACGCATCAAACCACAGCTCTTCGAACTGGGTAACAAACAGCAGCTTCTTCATTCCCATGGTCTCCCCTCCGCTTCAAATCCGGTATCAGGTTCTACTCAATTATCAACTTTTTTATCGTCTCCACCAATTCTTCAGGTTCAGCCGGTTTCTCTATATACGCCTCAGGCTCCGGTACAGACTGGCTTCTAAATTCTGTCAAGGCCTCTTGGGAACGGAGAAATGTTCTCTTGGCTATTCCGGAGAGAACAATAACAGGAATCTCTTTCAGGGATTCATCACCTTTTAATTCCCGGTACATCTTGATGCCACTCTGTTTAGGCATCAAAACATCCAAAATTATCAGATCTGGCCTTTCTTCTGCAGTCTTAGCCATACCCTCTTCCCCGTTTTTGGCTATCAGGGGAGTATAGCCATTTTCTTCCAGAACAGTTACGACAAAAGTTATGATATCGGGATCATCATCGACGACAAGCACTTTCTTACTCATAATAGATCCTCCCTGGAATTATTTACTTACAATAAAAGTTTGGTGGTTTCGTAATTTCTCAATGAGTCGCCTTGCTGTAAGGCAGACGGATAACAAAAGCAGATCCCCTTCCCAACTGTGAGGTGATATCTATTGTTCCTCCATGCTCCTCTATAAGCTCGTGGGTAACGAGCAAACCAAGACCGGTGCCTTTCCCGCCTTTAGTGCTAAAGAAAGAGGTAAAAAGATTTTTTCTGGTCTCTTCACTCATACCGCAACCATTATCGATGACCTCAAATCTCAGCATATTATCACTTTCAAGAACGATCTTTACGCAAACCTGCCATTTTTTGTCCATACTCAGGTCAGCAATACATGCATCAACGGCATTAGAAACCAGGTTAAGGAGTGCGCGATGAACAGCATCCGCCCCCATATAAACTTCGCCAATGGATGGAGTGAATTCTTTTATTATCTCAATCTGGTTCTGACTCGCTTTTATCTCCATCAGTTCACATACATCGTCAACGATCTCATTGGGAAAGCAGTTTCGCAATTCGGGCTCGCGTTCCCTGGAGTAGGTGAGTAAGTCCAGTACCAGCTCGGATACACGCCCGACATTCCTTTCCACCATAGCCCATCCCGCTTTTAGCTTACCGGTATCATTTTTGTCAAGACCAACATTTACTACATAACTTCCCCCCTTGAGGCCACTTAGTATATTCTTGATATAATGAGCTAAACCAGCCACGGTCTGACCAATAGCAGCCAACCTCTCAGACTTTATCAATTCCTGCTGCAGACGCTTAATCTCACTGAGATCCTGGAAAAAACCTACGCTGCCGACAACCATATCTTTCTCATAGAGAAGAGCCCCTGAAAACCTTGCCGGCACACTCTTGCCATCTTTTGCCGGAACCATGATCTCTTTCCAGTCTGCGCCCTTTACAATCTTCCCCTGCTTTAGTCTTTGCTGAAACTCTTTTGCCACTTCCGGGGGGTACAGATCATGTACATTCATTTTTCTTATAACTTCAAGCCTGGAGTAGCCAAATATTTTCTCTGCCCCCGGATTAAAAATAATTATCTCCTCTTTTTCGTCTGTTGCTACTATCCCATCATTAGAGCTGGTAATCAGTTTATCCTGAAATTCGGACTTTCTTCTTACCTCTTCAGTAGCAATCCTGACCATGGTTTCCAGGTCTTCAGTATATTCTCTGAGCTTTTGCTTTATAAGCAGCCTCTCTTCGGCCCTCTTAAGGGTAATCGCCAGAACTTCGTCCCTGACAGGTTTGTTTATGAAATCGGAGGCGCCCAGTTGAAGGGCCTCTATTGCCGAATGCATGTCTCCATGACCGGTAATAATGATCACCTCCGTATCAGGTTCAAGAGCTTTTACTCTTTTCAAGACCTCAATGCCATCCATGCCCGGCATCTTTATATCCGTAAGGACTATATTCGGAGATTCCCTCCGGAACACATCCAGCCCTTCTTCACCGCTATATGCAGTAACCACATCGTAGCCATCGCTTTTCAGTGATATGGAAAGAACCCTGATTATCGCCTCTTCATCATCTAT
>JAGGXJ010000096.1 GCA_021163105.1 Syntrophobacterales bacterium | reverse complement strand
TTGGGGAGGTGTCTTCTTATCAAAGGCGTTACCTTGATATGGTTATCAGGTCTCAACATTTGACATTTTGAAAAGCGCCATCAGAATTCCCCCCAGATCGCAAAAATGTCAAATGTTGAGACCTGACCCTTACTCAAGCACAAAGCGCACCGGAACATCTACCCACATGGTAAATGGAATTTCAAACTTCCATTTCTCAACAGCCTTAAGGGCCGCCCTGTCAAGAATTGAATAACCCGAAGATTTCTTTATCCTTAATTCGGCAACCGTTCCATTGGTAAGTATTTTAACGGAAAGCAAAACCGTTCCTTCATATCCCTTTCTCTTCGCGATAGGAGGGTAAACCGGCGGAGAATTTTCCAGGTACCGTGGTATGGCCGGAGATGCCCCCATTTTTTCTTGTATGGAATTCTCCCCGGGCGAGGGAGCAGGGGGTGTATTTTCGATTGTTTTGTCAATTGATTGTGTTTTGCTTTGCTTCTGGACATTGGTTTCAGCAGCCGTTGAAGGCAGATTCTTTCTCTTGACCGGTTTTCTCTTTGTTATCTTCTCCTTCTTAACAACTGCCGGTTTTCTCTCTTTTATCAGTGGTGCAACGGGTGTTTTTTTCTTAACTTCTCTGAAAGTGGAGACAAAAGAGACTGCGAGGGCCTTTTTCTGATAAGTCTTTATGTTCTGATAAGTCTTTATGTTCTGATAAGTCTTTATGTAAGAGGCAGGCTGATCGACAGGAATTCGGGCAAAAGCCAGACATACATGAATGGTCAATGCCAGAAAAACTGCAAGAAGCAGGTCTTTTTTTAGATTTACTCCTTCCATTTTGTTTCTAATGATACCCCGTTTATCCCCGATTTTCTTACCGCGTCCATAACCGCGATGATCATTTCATAAGGCACTTTCTTGTCTCCCGACATCAGAACCTTTATTCCCGGTGATTCGCGATGGAGTACAGTTAACCTGCTAATCAATTCCGAAAGGTTCACCTCCTGTTTGTTGCAGAAAAGCTTTCCATTTTCCCTGATTGTAATGTCGGCAAAGTTTTTCTTTTCTATCATGGCGGTGGCTGACGCGGGCAATTGGACGGGCAGGCCCCTGTGAATGGTCATGGACATGGTAAAAAATATGAAAGCCGCTAACAGGAGAAAGATAACATCGAGGAGCGGTATTATCTCTATCCGGGCTTTTCCAGTATATCGCCTGGGAATTTTCATCTCGGTTCGTCTGCCCCGTTTTTATTCTTTTCGAAGAGGATTTCCAGATTAGTCCCATATTTTTCGATTTCCAGTGTTGCCTTTTCAATCTGGGAGAGAAAGTAATTATAAGGTATCAGGCTGAAGATCGCGATGGTAAGGCCGAAGGCGGTTGTAAGCAGGGCCTGCGAAATGCCCTCTGTAATCATCCGGGGGTCTTCGACTCCAACCGTACCCAACATATGGAATGAATAGATAATCCCCGTTACGGTTCCGAGAATCCCCAGAAGAGGGGAGAGGGTGATCATTGTATCGATGATGGGTAGATACTGCCTCATTCGCGCTATTTCTTCGTCAGCGCTCATCCGAAGCGCGTCCCGCAATGAAAATTCACGATGAACCGCCCCGCAAACCATAACCCGGATGACAAAATCTCTGGTATTTTTTATCAGGTCTTTGGCTTCCTCGAATTTATTCTTTTCAATCAAATCCATAAATTCATCTAACAGTTTTCTGTCGCGGGTTCTTTTCTCTCTGATCCAGAAGATTCCTCTTTCTATGATCAGTGTAAGCGATATAAGGGAACAGAAGAGAAGAGGGTACATTACCGGTCCCCCCTGATAAAAATAATGTAGCATAACGGTCAATCCTTTCTGGTTGTAGCTGCGGGGTGAATAATCTTAACAATTTCCTCCAAACCGTCTACAATTCGCGGCGATGAGTGATCCACCAGATTCGCTTGAATGATATAGATTCTGTTGTTTTTAACTGCTGGAATATTCTTCCATTTCATCCATCTGTTTCTTACGCGGGAGAAATCCCCTCCTCTTTTCATGGAGGACACGATTATGATATCCGGTTTCCTGGCAACAACTTCCTCCATGCCGCACCGGGGATATCGAGTCGTTACATCGCCGTAGATATTTACTCCACCGGCGAGTTTTATCAGACTATCTTGAAGCGTATTCCTGCCGACCGTAACGACGGGGTCGATGCCTGTCTGAAAGAACACACCCGGTTTTTTCAGGTCTTTAGTCAATGAAACAACTCTGTTAATTCTCTCCTGAAGATTGTGGACCACCTCTTTTGCCTGTTCTTCATGTCCCGTTATTGTTCCGATATTTAAAATCGTTTCTAATATTTCTTCAAAATTGCCCGGGTTGATAACATAAACAGGAAAACCGATTTGTTCCAGTTGTTCGACAGTTTCCTTTCTGTTCCCATCGGCAGTGCCGATAATCAAGTCCGGATTCAGAGACACAACCTTTTCAAGAGATATATTGACAAAACTGCCTACTATCGATTTTGAACCGGCGGCTTTGGGGTAATCGCTAAACATGGTTACCCCCACTGTTTCCGCGCCCAGACCGAGGGCAAAGAGTATCTCTGTTATGTTGGGAGCAAGAGAAACGATTCTCTCCGGACGGGAGGGAATCGCAACCCTCCTTCCCATTTCATCGATATGGACACTTGCGTGAGCTGTGGACAACGAAATAAAAAGTATCGTAAAGGACACCACCAGCAATGTCCGGATAGTATGATTTTTCATATAAACGGTCATACCCCTCGATGTTGATACACTCGCAAAAAGGAAAGGTTGAACGACAAAGTAAAAAGTCTGTCATTCCCGCGTAGGCGGGATCCAGAGAGAAATGAGCAAAAGACTGGATTCCCGATCGGGGTCGGGAATGACGAAATTGTGTACACGACGGCTTTTCACAAAGCAGCCAAGATTATTTCTCGATTCCATTCCTCGCCATTACACCCTTTTGATAATAATGCTTTATCTCCTTCATTTCCGTAACCAGATCAGCTTTCTCTATAATGCGCGGGTCCGCTTTCCTGCCGGTAATAACCAGCTCGACTCCTTCAGGCTTTACTTTAATAAAGTCAAGTAACTCATCGGCTGAAAAGAGATTATAATATGTGGCAATATTGGCCTCATCGAGTATAATCATCTGATACCTGCCGGAAGACATGATATCTCTAACCTCCCGGAGACCTTCCCGCGCGGCTTGAATGTCTTCTTTCTCCGGTTCTTTGAAGATAAAACAGTCTCTGCCATACTGCTTTATTGTAATAGAGTCTGACAGTTTTTTCATGGTGTCGAGTTCGCTGTACTTCATTCCCTTGACAAACTGGGCGATGTACACCTTAAGACCTGCTCCGGCCGCACGCA
>JAGGXJ010000050.1 GCA_021163105.1 Syntrophobacterales bacterium | reverse complement strand
ATCCGTAACAAAAACCTCGCCATGCTGGAAGGGATTCATTGTACCCGGATCGACATTGATATATGGATCCAGTTTCTGGTTGGTTATCTTCAGCCCCCTGCACTCGAGAAGGGAACTTATCGAAGCAGCGGCCAATCCTTTACCGAGGGAAGAGAGAACCCCGCCGGTAATAAAGATGAATTTTGTTCTCATACTCCATACCTTTTCGGCTTCATGTCTGTTTCATTGTTCTGACCCGGTTGTGCCTGCGTGTTGATTTTTCTCCCCACATTTACAATTACAGGTCAAAGATGATGCACCCGTAAAAAGTCAAATTCGACAAACGTGTCATTTCGACCGTAGGGAGAAATCTTATCTTTTCAATATGTTATGATTTGAAGATTTCTCGTCCCGACCCGTCGGGATGACAAGCTGGGGAGACTTTTTACGAAACCATCAAAGATATCGTCTTATACTATTTTAAATCTCTTTTGGCAAATCGATGATGGGCAAGTTGTCTATCGAAAATGCTTAATGGCGGGTTTATTCCCCGTATGTCTCCGAATTATCTATAGCAAAGAGAATCTGTAAAATCTGTGGATTAAATTAATCGCCAAGCTCGTCCATGGCAAAACCACCAACGAACTCTTCCTGAATGGCCCCTCGCGGGCAAACACTTACACAGGTATAGCATTCCGTACACTTGACGGGGTCTATAGTAAATATTTCATCATTGCGAGTGATAGCTTCCTGGGAACACATATCCACACATATATCGCAGAAAATACATGTGCCACAACTCATGCACCTTTCAATCTCAGTTTTCTCCCCGCCAAAATAAACGGTGTTGATCCTTTTCGTTGGAACAAGTTCCTTCTCAGGATAAGAGAACCTCTCTCCATTGAGAGTTGCGTGTATTTCCATGGCGGAAAGTCGTCCCATCCCAGACCGTTTCCACTGTCTCTCTGCATCCTTATGGCCTTCCTTATATGGCTGCCGTCTATGAACTGTCCGTCTGTATTAATAATACCAACAATTCCACACATGGAACCCTCCACTATATTTATTCATAAAGTAACTGCTCAGGTGAATAGGCTGAGCAGCTTCAGCCTTACTACGTGAGTAGTTACTTCATACTTCTCTCCGATTGCCTACACCCTTATGGCAAATATCGACAAGCCATAAAAAATTCGCGTAGATCATCCTGGCTTGAGTATAGAGATTATATCTTATCTTTTCGTATATGCGAATACTTTTCCTACATTCGGGAAGATTGCTCATTCACTCACTTAACATATCGCGCGTAACCTCAACGTGAAACTGGAGACCATATGCATTGCCATACCTGAACGCCTGATTGGAACATTCTCCTGACGTTGCGAGTAAAGATCCCCCATATGGTATTTCAAAGGTATCTTCGTGCCACTGAAATACCCGCATCTTATCTGCAATTCCCTGGAAAAGAATGCCCCTCCGGCTTGAATCGGTCAGAGAGACATTTTTCCAGCCCAGTTCTTTTTCAAGAGCTTTATTCACCGGGGCAAGACAAGCCCTGGCAATCATCTGGGCGCCAAGGCAGATCCCCAGGATCGGGGTGTTCGCATCAATCGCCTGCTTTAGAACTTCTGTTTCTTCTTTCAGAAATGGGTATTCATCTTCATCATGAACATTCATCGGTCCACCCATTGTTACAATGGCATCAAGATTCCGTGCAGCATACGGGAGCTTCTCGCCATTGTAAAGTTTCGCTCTTTGAATCTTTAAGTCTTCAAAAGATTGAAGAAAGTCTCCAAGCGTACCTGGACCTTCGGCTTCGACATGTGTGATAATGAGTACCTTTTTCATCCCACTTAAAGGATTGGCAGATATTTTTCTATTTCAAATTCACTTACGTGTGTCCGGTAGCTATCCCACTCTATCTTTTTATTAGCGATAAATTTCCCAAAGACATGGTCGCCTAACGCTTCTCGCACAAGATCACTTTTTTCTGTAATTGATATTGCTTCACCGAGGCTTCCCGGTAAGGTTTCAATACCTCTACCTTTACGCTCAGCATCAGTCATCTCAAAAATATCTTCTTCAACCGGGTCAGAAAGCTTATACCCCTCTTCAATGCCCTTCAGCCCGGCTGCCAACATAACCGCAAAAGCAAGATACGGGTTGCACGCAGGGTCGGGGCAGCGAAATTCCATTCGTGTAGCGTTTGCCTTGCCCGGTTTGTACATGGGGACACGGATAAGCGCTGATCGATTTCTCCTCGCCCACGAAATATATACGGGCGCTTCATAGCCGGGTACCAGTCTTTTGTATGAATTCACCCATTGAGCTACAACCGAAGACAACTCAGAAGCATGTTTTAAAAGTCCCGCGATGTAGCTCTTTGCGATATCAGACAAAAAATATTCATCTTTTGCGTTAAAGAAGGCATTATCCGATCCCTTAAAAAGTGATTGATGCACATGCATTCCGCTTCCGTTCTCGCCGAATACAGGCTTTGGCATAAATGTAGCGTAAACGCCATATCTGTTTGCTATTTCTTTAACCACAAGACGATATGTCATGGCCGCGTCCGCCATGGAAAGCGCCTCTTTATATCGCAAGTCAATTTCATGCTGGCTGGGAGCAACTTCGTGATGACTGTATTCCACCTGAATCCCCATATTCTCGAGGGTCAAAATCGTGTCTCTTCTTAGATCACTGGCCATATCCAGGGGAGTCAGATCGAAATAACCGCCACGGTCAAGGAACTCCGGTTTTCCTGAATCACTCTTGAAATAAAAGAACTCAAGTTCCGGGCCCACATTCAGCTTGTATCCCTTTTCGGCGGCCTTTTGCAGGTTTCGTTTGAGAATCCAGCGCGGATCACCCTCATAGGGAGTGCCATCGGGTCTCAAAACATCACAGAACATCCGGGCTACGTTCGTTTCTCCACTGGTCCGCCAGGGAAGAATAGCAAAAGTCTCAGGATCAGGTTTTGCCATCATATCGCTCTCTTCAATTCTGGCGAATCCTTCGATAGATGACCCGTCAAAACCCATTCCTTCTTCAAGGGCAGTTTTCAATTCCTTCGGTGTAATTGAAAAGCTCTTCAAAACACCTAAAACATCCGTAAACCAGAGACGGATAAATTGTACATTCTGCTCCTTGACCTGTTTTAATACATACTCTTTGTCTTTTTTTGCCATTTTTCTGCCTCCTGTATCTTGTTATTATCGAATCATTATGGTTTGTCCAGCCCAGACCATGTTACGCAAATGTCATACCATCCAATAGATAACATAAATGCCTTTTAAGAACAACATGTTATAAACATGCGGCTACCGGAAAACAATACGATCATACATGCTGTCCTGCCATACCGTAGGAAGTAGATATCAAAGCATGCATATTTATACCATTTTTAACTTATTGTCTTATCTCCTTTCTCGCTGGGACGTATTCTTCTGCGGAACCGGGAATATCGGGAACAGATTAAAGAAGGGTGGCTTTTGCGATGAGGATTTGGGCGAAATCGGCGTAAATCCGCCAATCCTTGCGATTGCCGTTGTATTGATCGACGCATTTTCGAAACTCGTATGTGGTGACAAAGTCCATCAATTGGGCAAAGATCGTTTTCCCGTAATTCATGTGCAGGCTCCTTTTTTATTGATACAGGAGACTCGCACATCCGAGAAATAATTTTCAAATCGAAAAATGATATTTTACACTATAAACAATTAATTTTCATCAGGTTACGGCATTACCAAAAACCAACGTTGGGACAGCAGTGGAAAAACATATGTACTCAAAAACGCAGAAGGATTTCGGGTCTTTCGGCGGCAGAAACCTTGAAGAGACACCTTCTTCATCTATTGCGACAATCTCTCCCGGATCTATACTGCGGATATAGCCAGCGCCTATAATGTCACAGACACAGGACTCGGAAGCAACAACAAAGGCATCTCCTGCCCTTCCGATACATAGCGGCCTGAAACCGTGAGGGCCACGAACAGCGACCAGCTTGGATGGCGTAAGAAAGACAAAGCAGTATGCACCCACAAGGTAGGACAGGGAATCTTCTATCTTTTTCTCTATTGACGTTATCTTTGACCTTGCTATCAGATGGAGGCTTACACTGTCCGACGTGGTCTGAAATATGGCCCCCTCTCCTCCAATCTATTGCGGAGTTCGGAGGAATTTACCAGGTTCCCGTTATGGGCTGCAGCAATCTGACTGCCTCGTGACCGTATAAGTATCGGCGCGCATTCATGAGATCGGACGATCCCGTCGTTGAATATCTGTTATGACCGATTGCGGACATTCCCGCCAGCATTGGCATTATGTCAGGATTCTGAAAAACGGACCATACCAGACCCATTCCCCTGTAGAGCGATATCTCCTTTCCATCAGTTGCCGCTATTCCCGCACTTTCCTGCCTCCTGTGTTGAAGGGCATACAGTCCGAGACAGGTTTTCTCGGCGGCCTTCTGACCACCAAAGACACCACAGAATTCCCGCGGGGAATCATACCTGTGATTCCCCCGGATTTCTTTAGAAACAGCATTTATCGCAGGACAAGACCTACACAATACCCTGTGCCATCATTGCTTCTGCGACCTTGGTGAAGCCAACTATGTTGGCGCCTGCCACATAGTTGCCGGGCACACCATATTCCTCCGAAGCAGCAATACAGGCACTGTGGATACTTTTCATGATTTTGCCAAGATAGCTGTCCACTTCCTCCCGTGTCCAGCTCAGACGCATGCTGTTTTGAGTCATCTCCAGACCGGAAACCGAAACACCACCTGCATTGGCCGCCTTGCCCGGTCCATACAGAATTTTT
>JAGGXJ010000027.1 GCA_021163105.1 Syntrophobacterales bacterium | reverse complement strand
GATAATTGTCACTCTCAGCGAGCGCGGGTCCGGCAACCATGAACACCATTAAGGTGGCTATCGCCACGCAGGTAAAAAATCTTTTCTTCATAATAATTCCTCCTCCTAAGTTAGCTTTGTTAATGTAAATTAACTACCTTTAAACATCACCCTTATCTTGAACACTTTGTGGATTCAAGGATAGCAAACACTTTTTCCAAGGTCAACAGAAATCAGCGTAAATTGAAAATTTTTTTCGATTAAATCAATGCCAGGCTGTATTGATAAAACATCCACCGCCGCCCGATTCTCCGGATGATCCGTTTGAGGTGTGCCCGCCGATCACGATGATATCCGAGCGTGTGGATGAACCGGTAGACTGTACCTCCAGTGTGTGGTCTTCCTCTGATAAGGGTGAAGCATCGTCCAAAAACGCCTCCCATAAGTAGGGATTGCCGGAAACCTGTGTCATTGGCTGCCAGTCGCCGGTCGCGTCAACCCTGAAGCGCACCTGTGTTACCGGATTGGCGTCAAATACGAGCGCCCGGATCGGTTTCGGGTTCAGGTCGTCTATGCTGTAAGCGTAAGGGCTGTCATCGGTTCCGAGATTCCTGTCCACAGGCGCTGTGATCAGTACCACCGGCCAGGTCTCGACGTTCATGGCGACGGTGGAGATGCCGTTGCAGTCAATGGCCGTTACGTTGTAGTGCTTTTCATCCGATTTGCCCAGCGCCGCGACATTCAGGTAAAAAATGCCGTCGGATGTATCTCCGGTCAGGAAGCCTTCCTTGTACCGGTGGGTGTGCCCGAAGGCATACATGGAGACCCCGAATTCTTCCATTAGGTCGATAAAATCTTCTGCGCCGTATGTCAGAGATGTTTCCGTGGAATCGCCTGTGGGCAGGATGGGGTGGTGGCCAAAGATAATAGTGAGAACGGCGTCCGTGTTGGTCTCCAACTTGTTCTGGATATAGGCCAGTTCATCCGTATCCAGCCCCGCGTTATCACCGTAATTAGGGGGCAGGAGGCTGAAAGCGGCCCCGTCGTTACCGGCCGTGCATACGCCAAGAAAGTGGTATTTCCCGAAAGCAAAATCCCTGCGCCATGAAATCTGGGTCCCGCCTGTGGCTAATCCCTGAATGGAGTTGTTAAGGTAGTATACGAAATCTTTGTCATTATAATGGTCGTGATTGCCGGGGATATCGTAATAAAAATCGGAATCGATTCCGGCTGCGTCGAGGATTCCGTAATATTCTTCCCACTCTTCGATATAGGGGCCGCCGTATGGCATGGGGTTGTCGCCATCTGTCGAGTCTGTCAGATCGCCCGAGTTGACGATAAACGCAGGGTTAATAACATCTCGGGCCTCGTTTACAATCCATGCCAGATTATCGCTGTCCTGAGAGCCGCTTGTTCCCATATGGGGGTCGGATATGTGAATGAACCAGAAAATTCTGTCGTTGTCGGTACTGTAAAAAGCCGAATGCGGATCTCTTGCCAGGAGAACAGAGCCCGGAGTTGCAAACAGAAGAACCGACAGGGCGGTAAGTAGCAGTGTTTTTACCGTGCTTCTCTTCAACCTTCCATGGCGGAGCGTTTTTGCGGATCTATTTTTTACCATCGATGCTCTCCATTAGCGTGTTGAGTTTGTCGATAATGACCGGGTCATCATTCATATCCCTTGCCGTCCTGAGTTGCGCAATGGCCTCCTCATGCATGCCCAGTTTTACATAGGCGGACGCGATAGCCAGGCGGGCGTTCATGTCGTACGGATCAAGGGCGACAACTTTTTTGTATTCCTCAACCGCCCGGGCATATTCTTTACGGATAAAATAGACCCTTGCGAGGTTGCGGCGGGCCTCTGTAAAATCACCGTTTATTTCGAGGGCTTTTTTAAAAGACCTGGCGGCGTTTTCGAAATGAATGGCTGCCTCTTCTTTCTTCCTTTTGGGCAGCAGATTATAGAAACCCTTGTTGAAAGAGGAAAGGCCCTGGTCATTATAATAGTTTGCACTGAACTGTATCTCTTTCGATGTGGCGATGTCACCGCCGGAAGAGATAAAAAGAGCCAGGCTGATAATAATTGAGACCAGAAGTTTGAAATGTTTTAAAGACATGGTGTTTTCCTTTCTATGTTGCCTCGATTTCATCTATATCTTTAAGCAGCTTGTCCACCCGGGATTTTTCGATTTCATCCCTGAATGCCTGCAGTGTTTCCGAGATGATCTTTGATCCGGCGGTCCGGGCAACGGGGATATTGTCTATGCCCCTGTCTTCCAGAGATTCAACGACGAATTTTATGGTAAGCGTATTTATATCGCGGGCGGGCTGATAGGCCAGCTCTTTATACTCTTCCGTTTGCGTATCGGAAACAATGCCGCATTCCACCAGATCGTAAAGAATCTGGTGAACCAGGCGTATAGGAATTTCAAGCCGCCCGGATATCTCTGTGGCCGTCAGCGGTTTTTTACCCTCCGCAAAGTTCTTCACCAGTATGTGGCAGGTCTGAAGGGAGAGCAATTTTTTGAAGTGATCGCTTATGCGAAGAGAATCCGGCTCAAATTCATAAGTATCCACATTCTGATGGGCAAAAGAGAATTCCGCACCGAAGAGAACGATAAACCAACTCACCTGCAACCATATTAGAAAAAGCGGCAACGCCGCGAAACTTCCGTAGATGGCGTTGTATTTCGCCGCGCCGACCTGGAAGGTGATGTATCCCCACTGAACAATCTGGTAGATTGTTCCGGCAATTATACCCGCTAGTATGCCCGATCTGAAATTAACCTTTGTATTGGGTATAAAGATATAGAGGAAGGTAAACAGCACCCATATCAGGCAGTAGGGTAACAACTTCAGAACGAAAAAAATAATAGAGCTGACCATTCCCAGAAGCGCCACCTTTTCCGTAATAAGCGTAACCTGGGTGGTTATAAACACAGTTACACTGCTTGCCATTATCATGAGAACCGGACAGAGGAGCATTATGGAAAGATAGTCGCTGAATTTTCTTCCCAGTGTTCTTCCATCTTTTATTCCCCAGATATCATTAAATGAATATTCTATATTGCCTAATACTTTTATTACCGCCCAGAAGAGAACCACTATACCTACACCGGCAAGAAGTCCTCCCTTTGTATTCACGAGCAGCGAATTGGCAAAGGTGATTACCCTGTTTACCACTGCTTCTTGCCCGGAGAATTGATTCAGAAGTTGTTTCTCGAGGAGCTTTTCAAAGCCGAAGCCCTTGGCTATCCCGAAGGCCATGGCGGCAACGGGGACTATGGAAATCAGAGAATAGAATGTAAGAGCCGATGCCCTCAGCAGACATTTATCTTCATCAAATCCACGCGCGGAGAGGAGGAAAATACGTAACTGTTTAATGAAAAAAGATTTTTTTCGTGGAAGATCCTCTAGGCGAATTCTCCAGATATCCCCTGTGATAAAATTGATGAAGCGTGGCAGAACGGGCAAGGCATGTTTCATCGGTGATTCCCTCATATTGAACACAGCCATTCAATCTTCATGCTGCAAAACCATCATCCAGATACGTTATAAAACCCTGCCACGAAAGCACGGAAACGAGAAAAACACTCTTTTCCTATCTTTTTTATATTTCGTTCTTTTCTGTTTATCTCTTTAACCCAGTAACAATATCCGTGCACAAAAGGCAGAAGCAATTTTCCGCCTTTTGTGCATTATTGGTATGCTTTTGTGCTAATTGCCCGCCGCCGATATAAAGCAGCTGCTGCCATCATCTCCCCCATCCGGTGTTTCGGTAACCTCCCAGACCTGGAATCCGTAAAAGGGATTTGCGGTACCCGCAAACAGGACATCCGGTGTCCCCACCAAGGTGCGAAGACCGTAGTTGTATTCGTCACCAAATCCGTCAAGAGTCACCGGACTGAAGTTTATTCCGTCTTCCGTTACATATAGGTCACCGCCGGCAGGATTATCGTTTACAAGATCCAATAAATCTATGTATCCTTCGATTTCCTCGATGTCGTCCTGGCTGTATTCAAAGAATTCAAGCAATCCGGAAACATATTTCAGAAAAACCCTGACATCGAAGGTGGAGCAGAACAATTTGCCGTTGTACACCCCCATCCACCAGGAATAGAGATTTAATGAGGCATTCACATCGTCGAAGGGGGAAAATGGAAGAATCGGATCCCAAAAACCGGAATCGTAATTTCCGAGCCGCGTGTCGAACATGCTGTTTCCCTCCGGGGTTCCTATGATCATTTCCCATGTATCGGTTGCGTCGACACGGAATACTTCGCACCTCAGTTTATCAATGTTGTCATACAGCAAGGATATTCCGTCTTCCCGCATCAGATGTTCGGGAAACTGTATCATCGTGCCGACATAGACATAATCGTCGAAAGCCCATATGCCCGCCGCTTCATTCCACGGATCACCGGCGCCGTCGCGCATAACCTCAGACCATTCCCATTCTCCCTTGGGATCGTTGGTATCAACCGGTTTTCCTTTGAATATCCAGAACCCCCCGGGGACCTCGACTGTGTTGAAGCGGGCTACAGTGGTATACAAATAATCATTGAAAGATACGAACTGTGCATTTGGATAGGTTGTATCGTTCTCCTCTGACGGTGGCGGTATCGGGTCGCCGCCATTTGCCTGGCTCGCTGTAGTAAAATCGGTAAATTCAGCGACCTTTGTCCATCCTATAGTGGATGTTCCGTTGCCGGCAGGCTGAGCCTGGGGGAAATCCGTGATGTAAATTTCTCCGTTCATAAAGCCGATGCAGAGATACCCGTTCAATACTTCAATTGCACGAATGGAATTCTGCCCCCCGGCATTGGCAACACGAAGGACTACCTCGGGGGTGTCTTCCGAGGGATCGAAGTTGTCAGGTATCTTTATTACTTCGGTGGGGATGAACGAGACAAATGATGAAGATGCCACGTAAAGGGCGGTCTCGTCTGCGGAGTCAGTAAAGGGTTTCATCGCCCGATAACCGAAGTGACGCGGGATCTGAAATCCTTGATCCGTTGTCATGAAAATTTCAGAGGTGAAGACAAGCTCCCATCCTTTGCTGCCGTCCGTTTTATATCTGAAGATTCGTCCCCGGCTATCCCTGTTTGCGGGACTTGGATCGGGCGTGGCAATATCACCCTGGAATATGGTTTCGATATCATCGTTCGAAAGGCCCATGTTTTTTAGAACCCCGTTGACGAGTCCCCGGTTGACTCCTATGTAGAGATAGTCACCGTCATCTTCGTCGTTTTCGAAATCCATCGGCAACACATCCATGCTCCATGCATACGAATTTGCCCTGTCTCCCGAAATTCCGTCATCACCGATTCCATTATCACCGATCTTGTCGGCGTTATATCCCGCGTTGACACAGATGGGGCCAATGAATAAAAACGCGAGAACCACTGAGATCAGCACACTGAGATTAATAATTCTTTTCATCATGATATCTCCTCACCTTTCGCAAGTTGTGTTTTTAATGAGATGTACAATTTCTTTGAAATCCTGCAATATGATATGAAATTCTTCTCGAGCGAAATAACTATAGAAATAAGGTCTTTGTATGTCAAGAAAAAATATAATATATGTCTGTACCGTTTTATGAAAAGTCACTTTTAAATCAGTAATTTCCGGTTAGGTTTTTGCATGCGAATAAGTTATAAAATCAGCATATTAAGTTGTTTTTTTACTTGACATTTGGCTGGCAGTGTGGGCGCGCCCTTGATATTATATAGTAATATCAGGAG
>JAGGXJ010000136.1 GCA_021163105.1 Syntrophobacterales bacterium | reverse complement strand
GGATTTGATCTGAATATCAGGTGGCGTTTTCCCGACGGCAGGAAAAGGGTTGAAAATAATAATCAAGCTGAAAAAGGTTGTGAAAATATGAAATACAACTTTACATTTTCACGGAATAAATATATGTTCCTGCCATGATCACTCGTGAAATAACACAAGAACTAATTGAATCGGTAAAAGAATATCCGGTGGCAACTGTTTTCGGGCCTCGACAGTCCGGAAAAACCACGCTTATCAAAATGACATATCCGGACAAACCTTATTTCTCAATGGAAGATCCTGATGTCCGCATAGCCGTAGAAACAGACCCACGGGGGTTTCTAAATGATATCCCTAATGGCGCAATACTTGATGAAATACAACGTTCTCCTGAAATTTTGTCATATATTCAGGGAATTGTTGATGAAAAGCAAAAACCCGGCATGTTTATTCTGACCGGAAGCCATCAACCGGATGTCCATCAAGCTGTAAATCAGACCCTGGCAGGTAGAACGGCCTTGCTGACCCTGCTCCCTTTTTCTCTACCGGAACTTTTCAAGTACAAGAAAAGGTGGGAAGCGTATGAAATAATTGTAAAAGGCGCTTTCCCGCGGTTACATCAGGAGAATCTATCAGTTGCCCGTTTTTACAACGGATATGTTCAAACTTATGTAGAACGGGATGTAAGAACACTTCTCAATGTCAAAGATCTGAATTTGTTTCAACGATTCTTAACGTTGCTGGCCGGTCGCGTCGGACAGGTTGTCAACTACACATCCCTTGGTAATGATATCGGGCTGTCAGTGCCATCAGTCAAAAGCTGGATAAGTATTTTAAAAGCGTCTTTTGTCATCTTTGAATTACAACCGTTTTTTGAAAACATTAACAAACGGGTGATAAAATCACCAAAAATCTATTTTACTGATACAGGACTCGTTTCACATCTGCTGGGAATCGAAACTGTCGATCAAGCCAAACGCGATCCCCTTCGTGGAGGACTGTATGAAAATCTCGTCATTCTGGAGATATTAAAATCTTTGTATAATCAAGGTGTGCGTCCGGAGCTATTCTTCTATAGAGACACACATGGGAACGAAGTCGATTTGATAATTAAGCGGCAGAGACAATTAATCCCCATCGAAATCAAATCAGCAGCAACCTTTAACAAAGATTTTTTGAAAGGAATTCTGAAATTCAGGGAACTCTCCAAAGACCGATGCCGACAGGGATATGTTCTGTATAACGGCAAGGATAAATACCAACTTAATGACATTTTTGTACAAAACATTCTTATTCACGGGGAGCTGGAAAACCAGGGATGATAACTAAAGACAACGGATTTGATCTGAATATCAGGTGGCCTTTTCCCGACGGCAGGAGGTACGCCTTCACTTTTATTGCCCTTTTTGTATTTTTAATCATAATTTATGGAAACAGCTTCCACTGCGCGTGGCAATTCGACGACAAGCCCAATATCGTTGAAAATAAGCATATCTTTCTGAAGACGCTTGACTGGCCCGATATCAAGAAAACGTTTTATGCCCCGAGGGAAGACAACATTTCCAGACCCCTTTCATATCTCAGCTTTGCTCTGAATTATTATTTCGACGAACTTAATGTTTTCGGTTATCACCTTGTCAATTTTATCATCCATTATCTGTCGTCCGTCTTTTTATTCCTTTTTATATATAACTCTCTTAAGCTCCCAGCGGTTCGGGAGCGGTATGGACCTGCCTCTTACGGCATAGCGCTTATGGCCACATTCTTCTGGGCTACCAGCCCGGTGCAGGTCACCGCTGTCACATATATTGTCCAGCGGATGGCCAGTATGGGAGGTCTTTTCTATATCATGGCCATGTATTTCTATCTTAAAGGAAGAACCGCGAACAGGCAGCAGGAATATCTTCTTTTCGGCACGCTTTGTGTTCTTTCAGCCATGTCCGGTTTCCTCACCAAAGAGAATATCGCCATGCTCCCGGTCAGTATATGGCTGTACGATCTGCTGTTAATCCAGGGTGTAACGCGCGAGAATATCAAGAAAAACTTAAAGATTGCTGTTCCTGTGGTTCTCATCGTATTTTGCATCGGTCTTTTCTACACAGACTTTTCATCTCTCTTAACCGGTTACAAGAACAGGCCATTTACGTTAACTGAACGGCTTCTGACGGAACCGAGAATTATCATCTTTTACATAACCATCCTCCTCTACCCCATCAGTTCCCGGCTGACGCTGATCCATGATATTGAGATATCAAGCTCCTTTCTGACACCATGGAGTACCCTTCCGGCTATCGCCGTTATAATTATACTTATCGCACTCGCCGTATATATCGCCCGAAAAAGACCGCTTATCTCTTTTTGCATACTTTTCTTCTTTTTAAATCACGTTATTGAAAGCTCATTTCTCCCGCTTGAATTGATTTATGAACATAGAAACTATATCCCTTCCATGTTTTTCTTTGTTCCAATAGTCATTTTTATGCTTTATGTGATAAATTATTTTTCTTATAAAAAGATGATCCAGTTCACGATGGTCGCCGTTTTCATCTTTTTGCTTGCTGCACAGGGGCACACTGTCTTTGTCCGTAACGGTATCTTTAAACATCCATTGCTTTTGTGGTCCGACAATGTGGAAAAGACCCCCACACTCAGCCGCCCTTATAACAATCTGGGTGCCGCTTACTGGAACCTTGGCTTTTACGATGAGGCTTATGAGGCATATTCCAGGGCACTGTCTCTCAACAGGCAGACAAACCTTTCAAATTTAGGTGTTAATCTGTACAATCTCGGTATGTACCACCTTTACATAACGGGAGAATATGACAAGGCAGCAAAATATTTTAAGGCAGCACTTAAGACTTATCCCGCTTACCTTCTCGCCAGCCAGGGACTCGCTATAAGTTTTATGTATAAAGGCAAGATACTCAAAGCCAAAAGAATCCTCATTGATGCCTTATCATCATGGCCTGATAGTGCCAATCTGCATCATACTCTGGGCTTTGCTCTGCTAAAGGAAGAAAAATATGATGACGCCTTGAAGGAGGTGACTCTTTCTCTGTCTCTAAATCCTGACTTTTCCAACGCGCTTTGTGTTATTGCGGAAGTCCACCGAAGGAAGGGCAATTACCGGCTGGCAATTAGTTACTGGAAGAAATATCTCGAAAAAAAGCCGGAGGATCTTGAGGGAAATCTTGCATTGATTGAGCTGTACTCCCGGGAAGGCAACAAAGACGACCTTTCCCAGACCATAGGAAAGCTGATGCGCATGAAGGGATCAAAAGGCTGGCGTGAATTTATCGAGCAACACTTGAGCGATACTAAAATTTCAGTCTATACACCTGATACAGAAGAGATTATTTCCATCATCGCCGACAATCTAAATGATCAGTTATACAATGACCACAAAAAACAATAAGGATTAGCCCAACGGATAAAAGGGTAAGGTATCTAAATGGTATGATTTAGAAACAGAAAACCAGGTGCACTTGATTCTTATCCCGTTTTGAACCTCGGAGTAGTATATAATTGAACCGGTTACGGCTTGCTCCATTGTTTACTAACATCACTCCCGCCCGCTACGGATCCACCGGCTTTAGCACCAACCGTAACTAATCCGTCGCTTGCAAATGTATAGCTGAAATCATCACTTGCAGGCAGATTGCTAGTAGCCATTGCAGCGGTCTGTGTAGTCGTGGCGTTGCCAGATTGCGTAAGCATCAATTTCGCGTAAGCAACGCTCATCGTTGCCACCCCTTCAGCAAGGGCTCCTCTCATGGCCTGTTTCCGGGCATCGGTTGTAACATCCATAAGCTTCGGCACTGCCACGGCCGCCAAGATTCCCAGAACAACCAGAACCACTATGAGTTCAACCAAAGTGAACCCTTTCTGTTTCTCATTAGAAAAGATTTTTCCCATTATTTCTACCGTTCCTTCATTTGGTGCACCTTTGCGAAACTGATGCGCATGAAAAAAAGACAAAATAACTGACAAGATCAGGTACAACAAAAAACAAAATCAACACGGCGGGACAAGAAAGAGACGGGAAGATCAATTGATTGTGGTCAAGCAAAAACGGGGCGAGAAAAGAATCTCACCCCGCGTTACATTTTACAATATATAAGCCTGCCCTGGTTACGGCTTGCTCCATTGTTTACTAACATCACTCCCGCCCGCTACGGATCCACCGGCTTTAGCACCAACCGTCACTAATCCGCTGCTTGCAAATGTATAGCTGAAATCATCACTTGCAGGTGGATTGCTAGTGGCCATTGCAGCGACCTCTGTAGTTGAAGCGGTGCCAGCTTGCGAAAGCATCAGTTTAGCATAGGCTATACTCATCGTTGACATCCCTTCAGCAAGGGCGCCTTCCATGGCTTTTGTTTTAGCATTATCTGTCATGCTCATATACTTAGGCACCGCAACAGCCGCTAGGATACCAAGTATGATCAAAACCGCGATGATCTCGATCAATGTAAAACCCTTCTGATTTCTCAACTTAATTTTCATTTTGAACTCCTCCTTTTTTGAAATAGTTTTTTTACTTCTGTTTTAATATTGATACAATCGTAAAAAATCGGAAAGTACCGTTTTTTGTCATTCCGACGAAAGTCGGAATTCAGTAAATTCAACAACTTCTGGATACCGGATCAAGTCCGGTATGAAGGTTTTGGAACTTTTTACGAGACCATCAATATTTCCAACATCTCGTTTTAAAATATTAAGCACATTTCATGCCACATCTGCCAATTTTCCGGTTACCTGCCTCCTTCCTTCTTTTCGCCACTATACCTTCATTTTCTGTTAGTGGTTTTTACATACCATTGTTTATGTTACTACGCAACCCTCATAAAACATTCTTAAAGATAATAACTCAGAACAGATGATCACAGAATGTCGACGTAACTTACTACAATTACTGGATCCCAGCTTCCGAGGATGTATCGCAATTCCCTTTTCTGTCATTTCGAGCAAAGCGAGAAATCTTTATTTCGTAACCCATTGAAAAGATAAGATTTCTCGTCGTCGACGCTTCTCGAAATGACATTATGCAAAGCTCTAAACACGTTTGCCGAATCTGACTCTTTACGATTCCATCACTATTTGACCATCTTCGTAAGATCCCACATGGGAAGAAATATGGCCAGGGCAAAAAAACCGACCACCGCCGCGAGAGAAACTATCAGAATCGGACCTATGGCATCGGATAGACCCTTTACGGCATACTCTACCTCATCGTCGTAATGGACGGAAACCACCCGAAGCATTTCTTCAAGCTGCCCGGATTCTTCACCAACGGCTACCATATCCACTATCATGGGGGTAAAGTATTTTGCCGAACGCAGAGGGGCGGATATTCCCCTTCCCTCTTCAACTTTATCTTTCAGTCTTAAAAACTCTCTGCTTATGGCCGCGTTTCCAATAGTCCCGGAGAGAATTTCAAACGAGTCCAGAACGGTGACTCCGCTAGCCTGCAAAATGGAGAAAATACTTGCAAAGCGGGACATCGCGGCCTTGACAAAAAGATTTCCTATTAAAGGAACCTGCAGAATTAATCTGTCCCTTGCATATTGTCCCGGTTCAGTCTTGAACCAGTATCTCAAACCAACAATCACAAAAATGAGACCACCTAACAACAGATACCAGTAGTTTTGCAGAAACCGGTACATATGCAAACATATAGCGGTGGGCAGCGGAAGGTCCAGACCCGCCTTGGTAAATATCCCCACGAACTTGGGAATAACAAACGTGAGAAGTACAAAAAACGCTCCAAAAAGGGCAATCACTACAATAATCGGATATTGCAGGGCTGATTTAATGTTCGATTTTACCTTGTGCTCATGCTCCAGGATATAAATCAGTCGCTCAATCACGTCTGTGAGAGTACCGCTGGACTCCCCTGCCCGGACCATGCTGATATACAGGGGAGAAAATATTCCGGGGTGTTTTCCGAAAACTTCACTCAGGGAAAAGCCCTCTTTTATTTCTACAGCCATGGAGGCTATGGCATTTTTAAGTTTCGGGTTCTGTGTCTGATTCTCCAGCACCTCCAGCACCTTAAGTATCGACAACCCGGCAACAAGCATGGTCCTGAATTGCTTGGTAAACAATATCAGTTCTTCCATTTTTACAGGCGTCAGGTTCGTCTTCATTCTGGCCAGGAAACCGCTGGATGCGGCAGAACTTTCCTCTGTCACAACGGAAGGAATAAATCCCTGTTCGTTCAGCAGGTTTTGAACCGCTCCAACAGATTCGGCTTCAACAACGCCCGAAATGGGGGAACCCTTCTGATTAATGGCCTTGTAAGAAAAACTTGGCATTCACAATACCCTTCTCTATACCAGCATAACAGTTGATGCCGCTTCTTCGAGTGTTGTTATGCCCCGGACCACTTTGTCCGCGGCATCATCTTTGAGAGTTCTGAGTTTCCCCGCCTTTTTTGTTCTCTGTATGATCTCCTGCGCTGTTTTTCCTTTAAGGATCATCCCTTGGATTTCCTCATCAATCTGCAGGACCTCAAATACACCGGTACGCCCCTTATACCCGGTATTCATACATTGGGCACAGCCCCTGCCATGCTGAAAATCTGCATTTTCAACCTTGTCAAGACCCCATGCCTTTAACGCATCCATTGACGGTGTATATGGTTCTTTGCAGTATGGACAAACCGTCCTTATAAGACGTTGCGCGAATGAGACCAGAAGAACGGAAGATGTGAGAAACGGCTCTATTCCCATTTCTGTAAGTCTTGTAACGGCGCCTGCTGAATCATTTGTATGAAGTGTGCTCAAAACCCTGTGGCCGGTGAGAGCGGCCTGTATCGCGAGACCAGCCGTCTCACTATCCCGAATCTCACCCACCAGCATGACGTCGGGGTCCTGGCGAAGCATTGATCTGAGCCCACTGGCAAAGGTCATGCCGGCCTTACGATTAAGCTGAACCTGACGTATATGGCTCACTCTGTATTCAACAGGATCTTCAAGGGTAATGATATTGATATCGGGCGTATTGAGTTCTCTCAGGATTGCGTAAAGGCTTGTGCTCTTACCACTGCCTGTTGGCCCGGTACTGAGTATCATACCATAAGGTTTTACTATCGCTGATTCTATCTTCTCTCTGTCCGCATCAGACATTCCGAGTTGTTTAAGGGAATAAACTCCTGAACTCATATCGAGGAGACGCAGCACTATATTCTCTCCATGAATGGTAGGAAGCGCGGATGCCCTGATGTTAATCTCTCTTTTCTCCATTTTAACTGTAAATCGCCCATCCTGAGGAACTCTCGATACGGCTATATCCATATTTGAGAGGATTTTGACACGCGACACAATCGGAAGCATGAGGGATTTAGGGGGTGAGGGAACTTCACGAAGTTTTCCGTCAATACGAAATCTCAGCTGGGCGCTATCCGCCTCCGGGCTGATATGAATATCACTTGCCCCTTCGCGAACAGCCTGCGCGATTATAGAATTTACAATACGAACAACAGGGGCCTCTTCGGCCATATCCTGAAGTGAACTTACACGGACATCCGCTTTTATCGAAGATGCTTCTTCCTCGACATCAACCTCCACCTCTTCCACTCCGTCCAGAATCTGCTGCAGCCCCCCGGCTTGAGTACCGTACGTAAGGGTAAGCAACTGATTTATTTCCTTCTCTGAACAAACAACTGGTGTGACTTCCATATTTGTGAGTACTTCCATGGAATCAATAGCATCGATATCCATAGGATCCGCCATGGCTATGGTGAGGAGATTTCTCTTCTTTTTCAAGGGAGTTACCTGGTATTTCTGAGCTATATCAAAGGGAACCAGGCTTGCCAGATCTTGGTCTATAGGATATTTTTCAGGAATATATTTCTCAACATTCAGTTGCTTGCTGATCTGGTCTATGATCTGATCTTCTCTGACCCACCCTTCCTGAATCAGATATTGTCCAAGTTTCAGACCTGCCTTTTTCTGACCATCCAATGCCTGTCCCAACTGATCTTCAGTCAACAACCCGGCATTTACCAGCAATTCTCCTAATTTTTTTCGTATTCTCAACTTACAACCCTTTCCTCTTTTGCTTCTTCTCCAATTTAGGCTTTTGTTAGGTTTCGTATCTCAACCCAACCTACTTGACTTTCACTCGAATCCTTGAATCCTTGGCCCCTTGAACCCTCTGGTATTAATTGTAGATAACGCACTTATTTTGCCGTAATTAACTACAACTAATCGGGAGATGATCCCTCCTTTTAAACTAACGAGATACCACATTGGAAAAGAAAACCGTGCCTTCGTCCCAATCCTTAATAATTTTCGCGCCTGAAGAGATAAATTGTGGCAATCCGGCAATGGCGCTCTGCGCGGAGTTTTCATCGACAAAACCCTTTTCCAGGATGGCGGCAAATTTTAAGCCCTCTCGACCATTCCAGTAGGGAAATATCTGAATCGGGGACAACTGCTCCGGATATTTCTTGTACAATCTATAAATATCCTCAAGGTTGTCTTTCTGCGCTACCAGTACCCAGCAGATCCATTCTGACGCGGGGCAAAAATCGGATGGAATCGCCGGAAGATTAACCATTTCCCCGGGTGTAATCCTGTCCAGATCTTTTATACGCGGATTAGCCTTTCCTATTAACCCAACACGCTCCGGAGTACAATCTTCACCATATATGGTCTCAGCTATCTCACAAATGGTATCATTCTTCTTTATGCTCAGGTGCCCTAATAACTCCGGGTAACTCTCTTCCGGTAAAATCTCTTCTTCGGTAAGAATCGGCTCGGCTGGAGAATTCTCCGCGGGCAAAGGTTCTTTTAGCGCAAGAGATGTCTCTATTGGAACTTCCGCGGGAACGGCAACTGTATTCACAGGTTGAGTGGTAATCTCATTTCCCGATTCCTTTAACATTCCTTTCTCAGCAGGTGTGTACGTTGACTCTGCCGCACTTGAGGGATATTCAACTGTCGTAATAAAACGCTCATACCACCCGGACTTAAACCCAAGCAACAGGACAACCATCACACCCACAACGATAGTAACCCATGCAATTTTTCCTGACCTTTCACCGGTCCTTCCTCTGCGAATACATGACCGCGCCAGGAACCATTTGGCCTTTGAACGATTTTGAATGATAAGTGCGAGAATAATCTGATGGCAAAGCCCTACTATTTTTCTCGGATATCCTCCCGTGGCACGATATATCGCCCAAAGAGCCGGAGATGTAAAGCGAACTGAATTACTACCCCCAACATTATCGCCAGCAATATCCAGGCGAAATCGTATCATCTCCTTTGTATCGGCAAAGTTCATGGGTTGAAGATCATAAGAAAAGTTGATGCGATCCGCGAAACCCGGGTGTTCCTCAAGTACCTGATAAAACTCTTTCTGAGCAAAGATAATTATCTGTAACAGCTTATGCTCATTTGTCTCGTAATTGAGAAACTCCCTCAACATCTCAAGGCAAAAATCCGGGAGTTTCTGTCCCTCATCTATAATCAGCACTAAGAGCTTATTATCATTAACCCCTTTGCTAAAGAGATAGTTTTTGATCTCCTCCCTTAATTGCCATTCTGTAATACCAACCTTGTTACTATCAATACCCAGCATATCAGCTATGGCACGGAGAAGCTCCATCGGCTTGCTGAAGTAAGGATCAAGCAGAAGGTATGTTTCGACATCTTCGTCATTGGCGAATTTGCGTATAATCTGTCTGCAGAGCGTGGTTTTACCGACTCCTACATCCCCGATGACAACATTCAGCCCACGGCGCAGGCGCACCGCAAGTTCAAGCTTTTGGAGGCATTCTACATGATACGCAGATTCATAAAAATACTCCGGATCGGGGGAGTTGGAGAAGGGCTCACTGGTAAAGTTTAAGATCCCGTAATATTCCACTCATAACCCCTTAGACAACCGTCAGATACTGGGTTGCCTGATAGCGCTGGTTCTGGCTATAATACATTTAAGGCCGGCTTTATTTTCCAATAGAGTAGATACATTCATGGCTTCACGACGAGTTTTATAACCTTTCAAACTAACAACAAACCACCTTTCATTCGAAGCATCCACGATTTCGGTTACCGTTGGAGAGTATCCCATATCCGACAATCTTTTCGTTAATCTCTCCATGTTGTTTTTTTCTTTCAAAGATGCCACCTGAACCACATATTCACAAGCCTCTTTTTCAGTGTCTTTAGAGACCATTTTCTTTGCTTCCGGCAAGATGACTCCACTCAATTTGCTCGTCGAAGATTCTGGCCTGGTTTCTTCTTTAGTGTCCCCTGCCTCATTAACTATGTCCGGCTTTAAAATATGTGGTGTAATAAAAATCAGCACTTTTTCCAGCTTACTCCTCTTGTTTTCACCTTTAAACAGATAGCCTAACCCGGGTATATCTTTCAACCATGGGACCCCGCTATCTCCTCCTGAGCTCCTCTGTTTGCTGAGCCCCGATATAACGATAGTCTCACCATCCTTTACTATCAGGGTTGTATCTGTCTGTTTCTTGATGATGTATGGATTTCCCTGGACAGTGCGTGAGGGATCAACTTCGTCTTTCTTGACGATTATTTTCATCTTCATATTTTCGCCGTCGATTACATGAGGCGTAATCTCCAGACGGAGGACAGCGTCTTCCCATTTGACCTCCTGCTCACCATCTTCATAAGAGACATAAGGTATCCTTTCACCGTTCTCGGTGAACGCTACCTGATTGTCCAGCGTGGTTATGGAAGGGCTGGACAGGATATTCAGCTTGCCAGCCGATTGCAGTGCGGTCAATTGCATCTCAAGGATACTTCCTCCGATCTTTCCGAACATCAGCCCGAGTGATGCAGCCCCGCCGGCTGTAGACATAGCACTTGCACTAACAGGAAAGTTGATTCCCATACCTTGCCCACTGATACCGGAAGAGCCGTATACGGGTGAATATCCGCCATCTTCAGGGTTATCCCCTGCCGTACCGGAGCTTCCACCGGGGGTAATATAATAACTGTTGCTTCCCGCCGTATTTCCATATACGCCACCCCACTGGATCCCAAGTTGCCGGGCGGTATCTTTGTTTGTTTCGACAATATTCGCCTCTATCCGGATTTGTGGAGTAGGTTTGTCGATTTTGTTGACCATGGAAACAATTTTTTTAAGGTCTCCCCTGGTTGCCTGAATAACAAGCGAATTTGTGTGTTCATTTACCATCACCGAACCATAAGGCTCGCCTTTGTCATTCCTGGTTAGAAATCCTTCCAGGTTCTCCTTGAGCTTATTGGAATCCGCATAATCAACGGGAATAACCATTGTCAATAATGGAGATAATCTGTTCTTTATAATCTGTTGTTCTCTTTGCTCTTTCTGAATCTTTTCCAGCTCGAGATCGTTCTTCAGGTCTGCAACCGTTGTTATTCTTATAATATTACCATCCCATACGTATGTGAGCATCCGGGAACGGGCAATACTGAGAAAGGCTTCATCCCACGGAACCCGCCTGAAATCTACACTAACCTTACCCGTTATCTCAGAGTTTATTATTATATTCTGTCTGGCTGCCTTGGCCAGCGCACGAAGGACAACACCTATATCAGTGTCACGCATTATAAGCGTCACCCTTTTGGTTGGTAGTGCCTTCTTCTTTGTTTTTACATCCCCTGTCATGCCTGGCTCATCCGGTATTTTCAGTGAGCGAACCCTGGCAACCGGTGATGTGCCCGTGGACTTTTTAGCCTCAAGATTCCATTTCTCAAAAAACGAATCTTTCTCTATCTCTTTTGTGCCGGCACAGCCCATGACAAACACACCAACCATGACTATCAGAAACACCCGCGCCAATCTCTCTCCTCTGATTACCCTCAACGCTATACCCTCCATTAAAGGTTATTCCTCTAATAACGGGATGGTAACTCTCATCCCTTTTATTTTTCCCTCAATAACAACTGCAGAGGGCCTTATATGCCTGACAACATATCCCACAAGTTCAAGTTTATCACCGGTTTCATAGATCACATTGTTTATAACCGCTACCCTCTTATTGCCTATCTCCAGATAACCGGTATATTCCAACCCCAGGCCCATAACGTTTACCAAAGAGGTGGTCTCTTTATAAAAAGGATCTCTTACCCAATCGCTTTCAGCACTGGCAACAATATTAGCATAAAGCGGGTAAGAGTCACTGCTTTTTAGAATCTCCGAAGCATCCGCTATAAGGTTGTCTATTTCTGCTGTACTCTCCGGGATTACAGTCTTTACTGACTTCGGCGACGAAGCGATAAAGAAGCTATAAGCACCGTATAGAACAGCAGCCAGCATGATAACTATTATCACTATTTCTCTTGTCGATACTTTAACCTTTTCCATAATTCCCTTATAGTCTCAACCTCAAAGCAGTTTTATTCCTTACCTTACACCTTTCTTAACCGATTGCCAGCCATACCTTGAGATAAAATTGCCTGTAGCCGGCTTCCTGCTTTATTTCTATTTCTTCTACCCGCTCCAGAGAAGGTATTCCTCCCAATTCTACCAGAAATTTCCTGAAGTCGAGAACCTTTCCCTTCAGGTGAATATTAATCATTATATCGCTGGACTTCTCTGTTAAGGCTAACGCATCCGGGCTGACAGACACAACCTGCATATTATGTTCATCGGCTATTTCTTCAAACAGCGGAGCGATTGTATCTATGTCATTTCTTGGAAGTCTTTTCGTGTCAGGTAACGGTAAATTCCCATGAACTTTGTTTTTACTCTCCTTCACCAGTTCGTTATAGAGTGGTAACAAGACATTCTGCTTTTCAATATGTTTTACAACCTGTGCTGTTCTCACATCCATGGCGCTAATTGATCTTTGATGCGGATAAATAGCAACAAAGTAAAGAATAACAGAGATAACAAAACACATCAGAAGGTACATCACGCTACGACCGGGAATTTTACCAATATGCATTTGGATTTTCCTCATTTTCAGTCCTAAGTAAAATCAATATGTAAGGTAAAGTGAAGCGCCTCGCTTGCGTGAAAGGGCCCCCTGTTGCTCTTATCAATCACGATTTTTTTAAATACTGTAGATTTCTTAAGTTCGAACACATATTTTGCCAGGGCAGACTCAAGAAAACCGGGGTCGCCTTCAATAACACCACTTACAGTTACTTTCTCTGTGAGGTCTTTCCCTTCTCCCCCGGTAGTTGCCTCCATCTTGGCATTAACAGCCAAGAGGCTTACATTTTCCGGAGTCAGTTTTGAGAGTTCTCTTATAATCGCTATGCCAAAGTACCTTTTTTTGAACTTCTTCAGCATAAGTCGATTTTCCCTGATTTCAGAAATCACTGTGCGGGCTGGGATTTCAATTGTCTGAACACCATTTTTCAACTGCTGTTCAAGTCCGGCCAGTTTAGTTTTCTTCTGATCAACGATGCTTCCCGTCCAGAAGAAAACCCCTGTAAGAATCAACAGAATCACCACAAACGCGGAAATTATCGCGTGGTTAACACTCCTGATGCTTTTCAGCTTCTCCTTGTCGCTATATGTAAAGATGAGATTGGGAGTATAGGATAAATCAGATAAGGCCAAACCAAGGGCGGAAATGAAGGAAGCTCTATCAGCAATAGATGTGTTTGATGTAACGTGACCGGAGAACGAATTTTCCGGGGACATAGGATCCAGCACTCCACTTTCTATCCTGAGCTGATTGCTGATATAATCAACCACAGGCATGCAAATATCCATGTCGCAGAAAATATATATAAAACTTACACTCTCATTACCAAGAACAACAGCAGAATGTTCAAACGTTCTTTCCACCTGTCTTACAAGTCGTTCCAGGGCGGAATTAATCATCTCGAATATTTTCTCTTTGCTGAGACCAAAACGGGCATCCTCTCCATCTATCTGAGAATCAGAGCCGAGATGGGAAATCAGGTTTTTCGCATCTGCCAGACTCATGGGAGCTGACGCCTGCCCGGATCCGGATTCTTCGTATGGAGAACTTGATGATTTCCCGCCCGAAACAGCGGCAGCGGCATACTCTTCCATGAGAGACTCCGCCATGCTGTTTACTCCGGCTCTTATACCACGCGTCATTATCAGATTTTCCTCGGAAAAAATGTCTATGCGCGATGAATCACTTCCTATGTAAAGCGTAGCCACCGTTTGGTCATCAGAGGGCAGCCAGTTGGCCCTGAATAAATTTTGCATGGCAAAAGGAATGACCGTGATGCCTGTCAAGGGGAAACCGATCCCGCTGAAAAGGTCTTCCATCTTCTCTACTTCACGCTTCGAGGCTGTACACACCAACACCGATAGCTTTCTAATACCGTTTTCAATTACCTCATCCTGAACTTCAAAATCAAGGATCGTTTCATCTTCGTCAAAGGGTGAATTTTTCTTCGCTGTCCAGTAAACAGCGTTTCTAAGCTGTTTTTTCCCCACCTTAGGTATGCGAATGTTCTGCACTTCCACCTTGTCTGACTGTAGCATGCTCCATAAATTGAAAACTTTCCCGGAACCACAGAACTGCGTAAGCTCCGACTTCAGAAAGCCGGCAAATTCAGAAGAGCTTCTTGACATTCCGGGTTTAATGGAAACTTTTTTATAATCAAGTAATTCCCACTGGCCGCCGGAGGGCTGATTCACTTTGACCAGGTTCAGTTCAGTGAGACCAATATCTACTCCAACAGATATGGATTTCTTTGAAAAAAATCCCGGCATATTTTCTTTTTTTGTCTTTTTGGAGGGGGAAGTCATCGAAGCATCAGGCGTTTCACCCGGCTGGTTATCATTCCTGATCAGATCAAGCAACTTTTCTGTGGAAGAGATTTCTTTTGGAGAAGACAAAATCAAATACCTCCATCTGTCTGTTAAGAGCTTTGCATAATGTCATTTCGAGGAGTGTTAACGACGAGAAATCTTAATGATTCAAGTTTGTTAAGATTTTTCCCTGCGGTCGAAATGACAAATTACGGCATTTGCGCAAAGATCTCCTGTTCTTTTAAACACCAGAGAAATCACAAAACAATATTTTAATCTATAAAACAGTCAGTCACAACAAGACGGCCGACAGTTTGTTTTCTTAAGGCATTTTTCTACAACGGTAATCTTCGAGAAGCTTTTTGGCCTTTTCCATATAATCCAGGGGAAAGTGCTTCAAGAGACGCAAACCATATCGAACCTCGGGAGGCCGGGGAATAATGCCCCTGCTTATATAGCTCCTTATCGTTTTGGCGGAAACTCCAAGAGTTTTCGCCGCATCAGTAGTTGTATAGTACGTTTTTCCTTTTATTATAACCATCAGTACTATCCCCTAATTACACCCTCCCGATCATCCATCCTGATAGCTCCGCCAATGCTAACCAGTACCGTAACCGCGAGGACCAGTACTTTAGTTTCGTACGTACCTTACCTTTCGCACCTTTGTCAAGTATTTTTCGCATTCCGATATACGTTTCCAATTCACAAACCGATCTTTGTAGTTTTTTAGCCTTTCACTCGATCCCTTGAACCCTTGACTCCTTGAACCCTTTTGATAACTACAGCTAATCGGGAGATGATCCCGATATTATATTGACAAGAAACTATTAAAAATATATGAAAACGCCATATCAAGTGAAACCTTTGCACAAATGCCGTAATTTGTCATTTCGACCGCAGGGAGAAATCTTAACAAACTTGAATCATTAAGATTTCTCGTCGTTAACACTCCTCGAAATGACATTATGCAAAGCTTTCTAAGTAGTTACAAGATCTGTACACACCATAACAGCATAGATGTTCGGCACTGTTGCCACACAGTATACGACAACCACAGGGAGGGAAAACATGGATTTCAAACTGTCGGAAGAAATGAAGATGTTACAGGATATGTCCTACAGGTTCGCCCAGACGGAGATAGCCCCTGTCTCTGAAGAATGTGACAGGGAAGAAAAATATACGCCCGAACTTCGGAAGAAGGGCGCGGAAAATGGCCTTGTCTGCGCGTGGGTTCCGGAAGAATATGGCGGGTCAGGCGTTGGGATTCTTGGCAATTCCCTGGTAACAGAGCAACTTTCCAGGGTTGACATGGGCATAGGCCTCAACATAACAGCAGCCGGATTTGGATGCGAAGCAGTCTACTATTTCGGCACAGAAGAACAGAAGAAAAAATATCTGCCCCCTGTGTGCAGTGGTGAGCAGGTTAGCGCGGGCGCATTTACAGAACCAAATGCGGGAACAGATGTGGCCGGATATGGAACAAGAGCTGTAAAGGATGGAAACGATTATATAATCAATGGAAGCAAAATGTTCATCACAAATGGAACCGTCTGTGACTGGATGGTATGCCAGTGTATCACAAACCCTGATGCCAAGACACATCACAAATTCAGTCAAATTATTGTGCCTGCTGACGCACCCGGCGTTACAAGAACCAAGATCCATGGAAAGATGGGAATCAGAGCAAGTGATACCGCTGAGATTTCATTGGAAGATGTCAGAGTACCGCAGGAAAATCTGATCGGCGAAGAGGGAAAAGGGTTCTACCAATTAATGCATTTCTTTGATATAACGCGAATACTGGTATCCGCTCAGGCGCTTGGACTTTCTCAGGGCTGCCTGGACGAAGCCGTTAAATATGCAAAAGAAAGAACCGCTTTCGGCAAACCTCTTGGCACCTTCCAGATCACCATGGAGAAATTGACAAAAATGGCTGTCAAGATAGAAGCCTTGAGAAACCTGGTATACAAGGCAGCATGGTCGGTCGATTCCGGAAACCCCGATTATCACGTAGGGGCAATGGCCAAATATTGCGGAGGGGAAACCGCCGTGTTCTGTGCCAACGCCGCTGTTGAAATACACGGGGGTTACGGTTATATTGAAGAATACAAGGTGCAAAAATGGTACAGAGACGCTAAGATACTCGAGCTCTACGAGGGAACAAAAGAGGCGGAAGTAATGACTATCGGCAGAATACTGCAGGCATAGCAAAACAGGGTGGCACAACTCCTTCCTGACTCCTCAGGCAGGAAATATGGTAATACTTTAAATAAAAAATCAGAAAGGTATAACAATTATGGCTATTACAAAAGCAGAACTGGCAAGAATCCTGCACTCCAACACCGATCTTCCGAAAGAAAAATGCGGCAGGGTAGTAGAAGACATGTTTGAGCTGATGAAAGAGGAGCTGGAGCAGGGAAATGATGTCCTGATATCCGGATTCGGGAAATGGTCGGTCAACTCGAAAAATCCCAGGAAGGGACGAAATCCTCAAACGGGTGAGGCACTGATGCTGGATGCCCGCAGGGTAGTCACCTTCAAGTGCTCTAAAAAGCTGAAAGAATCCGTGAATTAAACCTTTAACATCTTCGCGGGTTCAAATCCTTCTTCCTATATCGGAAGATTATTCCAGATGAACACGGTTTTATCACCATCTATTTACAAGGGGCGGGGAACAGACGAGGCCAGACAGAATGCTCACAAAAAAGGGCCCATTCGCTGATGCCGGGGGCATAACAGAATCTGCAGTAGAAGAATCTATTTTTCCACCATATCTGTTCAAGCATCAGGATCTGACCCGACCTCCTAAATCCGCCGGCAGAATAAATCAGAAAAAGCTTATAAATACTGTAAATCATATCCATTTCACCGGCGAACAGATATGGGTGCACCTCAAGGATCCCAGATATGAAGAGGATATCTTCGTAAGCGCGCACCTGGAACCATGCACCGGAGAAACTATAACCTGCCAATGGTCCAAGGAAAACGCAACAAGTTTTGAACACCATCGTTTCCTGAATCTGCTAATTGATGACGGCTTGTCGGTAATGTTAGTACCGGCAAAGCTGTTAAACGTCAACATGGATCGTTTTACGATTCAGATACCCGATATCAGTTATGTCCTTGGAAAACGACAGGCCAGACGATACACATGTCACAAAGTTACAGCTGAGCTTAATCAGAACGGATTTCTGGCCAGTGGTGATCTGTTGGATTTCAGTCCTCTTTCTTTCCGTATTAAGGTTATACCTGACTATGGCGGATCTTTCCACTGGTTGAATCCGGATGAACCTGTCATGATCAATCTATATAAAAACCAGAGGTTAATCTATTCCGGTCACTGCCGTATTGTCTATCAGACAGACAACATGTCGGTAAAAGAGATCGTGGTGGCTTCTCTGTCCAAACAAGTCAACCGCTTCCGGAAGAAAAAGATACGCGGTCAGCGCATGCAACTGGCGCCAACATCCAGCATCACCTTTGAACATCCCTTTTCCGGGAAAAAGATACGGCGGGATATCTACGATATTTCGGTCACCGGATTTTCCGTACGTGAAAATAACGATGACGGGGTACTGGTCCCTGGCATGATCATCCCCAGGCTCAACATCAACTACTATTCCGATATGTTGAAAATGACGTGTACTGCTCAGGTCATTAACCGCAGGGAGACAGGAAACAAAATCATACACTGTGGCTTGGCTATTCTGGACATGGATATTGACACCTATGGTATGTTAAGCAATCTTCTCAACATCATAGACCCCCATGTCTATGTCTCCAGTGAAATCGATATGGATGCCCTCTGGAAATTTTTCTTTGAGACAGGATTCATATACCCGCAGAAGTACGATTCAATCCAATCTTACAGTGAACACTTCAAGGAAACCTATCGAAAGCTCTACAAAGCCAGACCGGAAATCGCGACGCACGTCACCTATCAAAAAAACGGGCAGGTATATGGACATGTATCCATGGTAAGAGCATATGAACGGGCGTGGATGGTCCACCATCTTGCTGCCAGACCGATACCAGGAATCTCCAGGCACACCGGCCTCAACGTATTGAAACAACTCCTGAACTACTTTGACGGTATCTATCGGCTCCCATCTGTAAAAATGGATTACATGCTTTTCTATTTTCGCCCCGAAAACAAATTTCCGGATCTCTTCTTCGGGGGATTTGCCAGAAACCTCAAGAATCTCAGTGCCTGTTCCATGGATCTCTTCGCCTACAAAAGCTACCAGACGGGATCCACGCAAAACCCTCTTCCGGATGGGTGGCTGCTAAGGGAATATTCAGCCACGGACTCATGGGAGCTTGAACAGTTTTACAGAAATCGTTCCGGAGGACTTTTGCTGAATGTTCTATGTCCGGAATATGAACATTCAGATGACAAAACACTGGAGGAGGCATATAAACGCCATGGCCTTATCCGAAAAACGAAGATACATTCGCTGATCCATATGCAGAAACTGAAGGCCGTCCTTGTCGTTAATCAGTCAGATCTTGGACTGAATCTGTCCGAACTTCTAAATGGTATCAAGGTCATAATAACCGATCCGTCCAGCCTTCCATGGAATGTATTGTCCATGGTTCTTGACCGGTTGACAGACATATATAAAGTTGACAATATTCCTGTTTTAATCTATCCGCACACCTATTTTGAAGACAACAATGTCCCTTATGATAAACAATACCAGTTATGGATTATGGACACACAGTATGGAGATCATTATCTGGAATACATGAGGGATAAAACCAGGATGAAACTTCAATATATATTCAAATTCCTTATTGGGAAATACATGAAAAAATGAACGATACCCCTCTTTATAACATCAAGCTTGTAAAGGTGTTTTTAGAATACATAAATAAATATTATCCAGAAATTGATATTGAGCCTCTTCTGGAATACGCGGAGATTACTACCTATCAACTGGAAGATGAGGGACACTGGCTTACACAGAATCAGGTTGATCTCTTTTTCGAAATTATCGTCCGCAAGACCGATAATCCTAATATCGCCCGAGAGGCGGGACGTTACGGTCCCCTTTCCAATGCAGCAGGTGCCGTACAGCAATACACAAGGGGATTTATCACTCCCTCCGCTGCTTACATGGTAATGGGAAAGTTGCTCTACCCGCAGGTAAGTCGCAGTTGCACAATCTACACGAAAAATCTCGGTAATAATAAAACAGAAATTATCGTCACAGCAAATAAAGGAGTTATAGAAAAGCCCTATCAGTGTGAGAATCGGATGGGGATGTTTGAAGGAATAGCCAAATTGTTTACAGGCAAATTTGCCACAATTGAACATCCTACATGCATGCACAAAGGCGGATCAGAATGCCGTTACATCATCACCTGGGAACGCTCAAAATCATTTGTATGGAAGATAATACGTAATTACGCTTTCCTTTTGGGAAGCATGGCCTGCATCGGATTTTTTTTCGCTCTGCCGGGAAATTACTGGATTATTTCTACTCTATCACTTTCTCTGATCGTCATGGGGATAATTCTATATTCAGAATACACGGAGAAAAAGGAGCTTGGCTCGAAACTCGAAAACGAGGGCACAATGGCCAGGGATCTCCTGGATGAACCCAATCCCCGCCACAACAACGCCTTGCTTATCCAAGAGATAGGCCAGGGCACATCCAGCATACTGAATACCGATCAACTGCTCTCCCATGTTATGAATATCCTCCAGAAACGCCTCGACTTCGAACGAGGAACCATTATGCTTGCCGACGAGAGAAGGCTTCACCTTGTGTATGCTCAGGGTTATGGATACAACCCGGACCTGGAAAATTTTGTAAAACAGACAACGTTTCATCTTGATAAAGCAGAATCTCTGGGACCTCTTGTAGTAGCGTTCAAGGAACAAAGACCCATTTTAGTAGAAAATATAGATATAATCAAAAAGGACGTTACGCCAAAGACACGTAAATTTATGAAAATGCTGGGAATAAAATCGTTTATCTGTGTTCCGATAATATACGAAGGAAGGTCTGAAGGGGTTCTCGCGGTGGAAAGCTTGAAAGAACACAAGGCATTCAGCCAGAGTGACATAAACCTCCTGATGGGAATTGCGCCTCAGATAGGAATCAGCATCAACAATGCCAAGACCTATCAGCAGGTCAAAGACAGCGAAGAAAGGTTCAGATCCCTTGGAGAAAATGCCCCAGATATTATCTATACATTGGATGCTGACGGGGCATTCAGTTATATTAATCCCGCTTGGGAAAAGATACTGGGGCACAAAAAAGAGGATGTTCTAGGAAGGTACTTTGTGGATTTCGCAAAAAGCGGAGATGTGCGGAAATATACTCGCTTTTTAAAACGGGCAAGGAATAACAAGGAAACGGTTAAAGGTTTTACCGGCACACTTTTGACCAGGGAAGGATCAGAACGTCTCTTTAATATAAGTGGTTCCCCGAATTTTGATTCAAAGCTGAATGCAACCGGCATGATAGGCACAATAAAAGATATTACCGAACTTGAAAAGAACGTGGAAATGTTGAAATCCGCCTTGGAAAGCACGATAACCGCCATGGCGGTCATTGTGGAATCAAAGGATCCCTACACGGCCGGTCATCAGAAAAGGGTAACGGATATAGCCGTAGCCATCGCCGAGGAGATGAATCTCCCGGAAGATAAAATCAGCGGTATCCGCATGGCTGCCATGATACATGATATCGGAAAGATAAACATTCCGGCGGAGATTCTCAGCAAGCCAGGACAACTGACGGATATCGAATTTAACATGATAAAAACCCATCCCGAAGTAGGCTACAACATCTTAAAAAATATCGAATTCATGTATCCGGTCGCCCAGATCGTATACCAGCACCATGAAAAAATAAATGGTTCAGGCTACCCCAGAGGGCTTTCCGGCAATGACATTCTGCTGGAATCAAGGGTTATAGCAGTTGCCGATGTGGTAGAGGCCATGGCAACTGACAGGCCTTACCGGCCATCTCTGGGTATAGCCGCGGCGTTGGAAGATATACAGCAGGGTAAAG
>JAGGXJ010000017.1 GCA_021163105.1 Syntrophobacterales bacterium | reverse complement strand
GGTAGCTATGTTCGGAAGGGATAACCGCTGAAAGCATCTAAGTGGGAAGCCCACCTCAAGATAAGATATCCCTTTCGATGGAGACATCGAAACTGAAGGCCCCTTATAGACTATGAGGTTGATAGGTCAGAGGTGTAAGTGTGGCAACACATTCAGCTTACTGATACTAATCGGTCGTGAGGCTTAACCATATTTTTGTTTATAACATTCAGCTTGGACATCAGATATATGTGGTTGTTACGAATTTTTACAGGTTTTCGGTGGCGATAGCAAAGAGGGTACACCCGTTCCCATCCCGAACACGGAAGTTAAGCTCTTTAGCGCCGATGGTACTGCATAATTATGTGTGGGAGAGTAGGACGCTGCCGAAATTAAATTATTAGCCCCTTCAATATTATTGAAGGGGCTTTTTTTGTTTTACAGGGGACATTTTACTGTGTTATGTTCCAAAAGGTAGTTTGACTGTTACTTTCCGATTTCCATGAAATATTATTAAATCCTGACTACTCATGTAGTCAGGCTGAAGCTGCTTAGGCGAAAGGGTGTTTTTTTGTAACTTGAATGCCCTTAGCCTGTAGCCTATCCGTCTGAATAGTTACAATAAATCTTTATTTGGAGTCAGATTATATGTCAGGTCATTCAAAATGGAGTACGATCAAGCATAAAAAGGGAGCTGCCGACGCCAAAAGGGGCAAAATATTTACCAAGCTCATAAAGGAAATAACCCTTGCGGCCCGTATTGGTGGTGGTGATATGGAAGGGAATTTCAGGCTCAGACAGGCCGTTGCTGCCGCTAAGGCAGAAAATATGCCTAAAGACAATATTGAAAAGGCTATAAAAAAAGGTATCGGAGGACTGGAGGGCGCGGTCGCATATGAAGAGGTTGTCTATGAAGGCTATGGCCCGGGTGGTGTCGCAGTTCTGGTTGAAGTGATGACCGACAACAAAAACAGGACGGTTGCCGAAATCAGGCACATCTTTTCAAAACATGGTGGAAACCTTGGGGAGAATGGATGTGTGGCCTGGATGTTTGAAAAGAAGGGGAGTATTATCTTCAGTAAAAATGATGCTGACGAAGACCGCCTGATGGAATTGGCGTTGGAGGCCGGGGCCGAAGATGTGGTGGATCATGAAAGCGAATACGAGGTAATTACCGAACCCGGCACCTTTGAAGATATACAATCCGCCATTGATGCGGCGGGAATCAAATACCTCCTGGCGGAGATTGGTATGATTCCGCAAAACACTATTAAGCTTGAAGAAGACAAGGCGAACCAGATGCTTAGGCTGATGGAAAAGATGGAAGACAATGATGATGTTCAAAATGTATATGCGAATTTTGATATACCGGATGATGTGATGGAGAGATTGAGCTGAAAAGGAACAAGGATTGATCCCGACTCGTCGGGACAGTGTCCAAGGGTTCAAGTGAACATAATTAAAACAAAGAGGCAAATGATAGGAAAAAATAAGATCTTTTTTCACTCGAACCCTTGATTCCTCGAATCCTTAAAGCCTTTTCAATTAGCGAAGCGAGCTGAGCAATTGAAAATTTTAGGTATAGATCCAGGCACCAGAATAACGGGTTATGGAGTCGTTGAAAAAGGACAAAAGGGTATCCTTAATGTAGCATATGGTGAAATCCGTATGAGAAGAGGAGAACCCCTGTCGGCATGTCTGAAGAAGATTTATAATCGACTAATGGAAATCATTGTGGAATATGCACCCGATGTCATAGCGCTTGAGGACATATTCTACGGGAAAAATGTCAAGAGCCTTATAAAACTCGGACAGGCCAGGGGCGTGGTGATACTGGCGGCATCTCACAGCAGTATTCCACTTTACGAGTACACACCTCTTGAAGTAAAGAAGGCAATAGTAGGTTATGGGCGAGCGGAGAAGATTCAGGTTCAGCATATGGTGAGGGTCATACTTTCTCTTAAGGAAACTCTTCCTCTGGATGCATCTGATGCCCTTGCGATAGCCATTTGTCATTCAAATTTTTTAAAAGAGGTACCTGTCTAAATGATTGCCAGTCTGAAGGGCGTGTTGTCCCATAAATCTATCGATCACATTATAGTTGATGTTCACGGTATAGGATGTAGTGTTACTGTGCCGCTGGGTACCTTTTATAAACTTCCCGATACAGGCAGTCAGGTACACCTTGTCATCCATACCCATATAGCACAGGATGCTGTAAGGCTTTTCGGTTTTCTGGATTACAGGGAGAAGGACATATTCAAGTTATTGATAGCGGTCTCCGGGATTGGCCCGAGGCTGGCTATAAATATATTATCCGGTATTTCACCGGAAGACCTGTCCGGGGCGATATCCGATGGAGACCTTGGCAGACTTGTAGGGATACCCGGGGTGGGCAAAAAAACGGCCGAGAGGATGATCTTTGAACTGAAAGACAAAATCACAAAATTAGTCTCCAGCGAAACCTCCGCGGGCACCCCTGACAGGCTGGTAAGGGAAGAGGCCCTGTCCGCGTTGATTAACCTGGGTTACAAAAACAATATCGCAAAAGATGCTATCGATAAAGTGGTTAAAGAGGCCGGGAGAAAATTGACCCTGGAGATTCTCCTGACGGAATCGTTAAAGATATTGTCAGGAAGGTAGGTTGCAGGTCCTCAAACCAAACAAACCGTGAACAGTGAATCTGATAACATGAGTGGTTAGCGTTATGAAAGCGCCAATAATAGATCCTGAGCAGTTGAGTGATGAAGGTGGGTTCGAATACTCTCTGCGTCCGAAAACTCTTGTCGAGTATGTAGGACAGGAAAAAATAAAGGAAAATCTTTCCATCTTCATGGAAGCGGCGAAGGGTAGAAGCGAAGCACTCGATCATGTGTTGCTGTATGGTCCCCCTGGTCTTGGAAAGACAACTCTGGCTTATATCATGGCGAGAGAAATGTGCGTTGACATAAAGGTGACATCCGGCCCTGTCATAGATCGTCCCGGAGATCTGGCCGCTATCCTTACGAATTTAAAAGAAGATGATATACTTTTCATAGATGAGATTCACAGGCTCCCTCACGTAGTGGAGGAAATCCTCTACCCGGCAATGGAGGATTGTTATATTGATATACTTATTGGTCAGGGGCCGTCCGCTCGTTCGATGAAACTGGATATTCCGCGGTTTACCCTGGTAGGAGCCACCACCAGGGCGGGTCTTCTTACTTCTCCTCTTCGAGACAGGTTCGGTATGAGTTTCCGGCTTGAATTTTATACACCTGAAGAACTTGCGATAATTATCAGGAGATCTGCAGATATCCTGTCGATAACAATTGATGATGCTGGTGCGCCGGAGATAGCCCGTCGTTCCAGAGGAACGCCACGCATAGCAAACAGGCTTCTCAAGAGGGTTCGTGACTTTACCCAGGTAAGAGCTGACGGTGTAATCACAGAAGCCGTTGCAATAGACGCCTTGGAGCTGCTGGAGGTGGATTACAGGGGATTTGATTTCATGGATAGAAAGATCCTGCTCACTTTGATTGACAAATTCGATGGTGGGCCTGTTGGCATTGACAGCCTTTCATCCGCAATAGGCGAAGAAAGGAATACTATTGAAGACGTCTATGAACCCTTCCTTATACAGGAAGGGTTTCTCCATCGCACAACGAGGGGGAGAGTAGCGACAAAGCTTGCGTACGAACATTTTGGGAGGCCATGGGCCGACAAAAACCAGAAAGAATTGTTGTAGCTCATGGTCAAGGTTCCATGGGTCACTGTTCAAACTTAACGCACTGTAAACCTTGAACCGTAAACTGTAAACTGTAAACCGACAACTGATAACCGGTAACTGACTTATGAAAATATTGCTTCATATATGCTGTGCTCCGTGCGCTATTTATCCCATTGATATATTAAAAAAAGATGGGCATGAGGTTACAGGCATTTTTTATAACCCTAATATTCATCCCTATGCGGAATACAAAAAGAGGATGGATACAGTAATAAAATATTCTGAGGATATCGGCATGAGGCTTATCAAATTCGACGATTATCCCATGGAAGAATTTCTCAGAGGTGTAGTCTTCAGAGAAGAAAAAAGATGTGAGTACTGTTATCACTTGCGCATGGAATATACCGCGCATATTGCAAAGAAGGGTAAGTTTGACGGATTTACATCAACGCTTCTCTACAGCAAATTTCAAGATCACCATCTGCTTAAGGATCTGGGAGAGAGTCTTGGGAAAAAACATGGCACAGAATTTTACTACCACGATTTCCGGAAGGGTTGGAAAGAGGGAATTAGGATATCCAGAGATTTGAATATGTACAGACAACAATATTGTGGATGTATCTACAGCGAGAAGGAGAGATTCTATAAAAAACCAAAGGATAAAGCGTAAGTGTGGCTTTTTTGACACACTTATTGAGGGTCTGTTCTGTCTGCCATTTCGGCAGCAAAAATTCTAAAGTTATAATTCTTGTATTTTAAGCAGGTTGTGACTGGATTGCATAACTGATTTTCTTGAGCTGTATCTGGTATGGTTATTGCTCTCTTCTGCCCGTGAGGTGGAGTTAATGTATGTACAAAAGACTATCGAAAATACAATAAACTGTCAAAGTGTAGGTTTACACTCCGGCAGAAAGATAAACATGACTATCAAGCCGGCAGAGGTTGATGAAGGTATTGTGTTTTACAGAAGAGATTTGCCGGGGAGTGACGGAATCAAGGCAGAGCCCACAAATGTATCCGACACTACGCTGGCGACGACCCTTGGAATGAATGGGGCCAGAATTTCAACGGTCGAACATCTGTTATCCGCGTTTTTTGGAATGGGAGTAGATAATGCGATTGTAGAAACAGACTCCTTTGAAATTCCAATCATGGATGGCAGCTCTCTACCATTTGTCGATTTTCTGAAAAACGCCGGCATAAAATCTCAGGGCAAATCAAAAAGATTCGTAGTGATAAAAAAGCCTGTATCTGTTTCTGATAATGAAGGCAGAGCGGCCCTCATTCCTTCCCCTGAATTCAGGATCACCTACGACATAGATTTCAGTCATCCTTTGATAGGGAAGCAGTCGCATGACATGCTTTTCTCTCATGACACATATGAAAAAAACATTTGTGCGGCCAGGACGTTCGGATTTCTTCAGGAGGTAGAATATCTCCAGGCAAGAGGACTCGCTCTTGGAGGTTCTCTAAATAACGCGATAGTGCTGGATGATGAAAAGGTTATCAACAAGGAAGGGCTCAGATTTCCTGATGAGTTTGTAAAGCATAAGATCTTAGATGCTATTGGAGATTTATCCCTTCTCGGGATGCCCATTATAGGTCATTTTGTGGCGTACAAATCCGGTCACAAATTAAACAATCTCCTTTTGAGAAAACTTCTGGATCATGGAGAATGCTGGGAGATGGCCCATTATTTTAACGGTGAAAGAGAGTTGTTCGACGAGATAATCGATGCCCATCCTTATGACCCGGCGGATGATATTGCTTCTCTTGCCGAAAATTAATTTGTACCCATCTAAAAATCGATACCGACTTCGTTTTTGAGGGGAACGGTGTGCACAGTCCTCATCGCTTGCAGCCGGAAGCCTGGACAAGTAAGCAGTCAAGTCCCTGCCGGTTCTCCCTTCAAATAAATCTTGCTTTTTGAGTCACCTTTTCTTAACATGCTTCCTTTCCGCGATTTTAACTTCACAGGGTTGCCAGGATTGACAAACTGGAGATTGATTACGTGCGAATCTGCAAAATTTTTATAGTGTTATGCCTCTTGTTTCTGCCGGCAGAAGCTTTCGCGGCAGAAGCAAAAGTAACGGACCTTATTATAACCAACACATCTGAAAATCTACTCGTTTATCTCAAGGTGGAAAATTGTTTTAAAAGAGACATGGAAGAGGCGATACTCGCCGGGATCCCGACCACCTTTACATTTGTCCTGGAGTTGCAGAGGGAACGCCATCACTGGTTTGATAAAAAGGAATCTTTTCTTGAAGTAAAGCACACAATTAAATACGATAATATAAAGAAGATTTTTTATGTCGTCTTTACCGAAAACGATAGAAAGCCGGAACAGTTTAAGGAATTTTCAAAAGCAAAGATTGCAATGTCGGAGCTGAACGGTATTGCTTTTACACCTTTAAGGCAGATGACGAAAGGCGATAGATACTATCTGAGAGTGAAGGCAAAGCTTGAAGAGGTTCGCCTCCCGCTACATCTGGAATATGTCTTTTTCTTTGTTTCCCTGTGGGATTTCGAAACGGACTGGTTCAGGCAGGAGTTTGTTTATTAATGAGACTCAGTTTTCATAAGTTTTTGACGTAATGAAAACTGTAAGTCGAATTAATACCGGGAGCGGAGCGAATCGGTATACGTGGTGCGTGACTCAGTTTTCATAAGTCTTTGACATAATGAAAACTGTAAATCCCGACTCGGCGAGATGATATCTGACAGAGTGGTACATATATGAATGCCGATGAATTAAAGAAGCGTCGCAGGGAACGTATCGCGATATTTGTTGTCATAGTTGTAATCATTGCTCTCACCTATATAGAAAGCCATCTTTCCAGTATAGAAATCCTTCTGCCGATATCCAATGAAGTATTGATTTTCGGCCTGATCAATATAAATCTGGTTCTTATCATCCTTCTCATCTTTCTTATCATAAGAAATTTAGCCAAACTTATATTCGAACGAAGACGGGGAATCCTGGGGTCGAAACTCAGGACGAAGCTTGTCGTCGCCTTTATGATTCTGTCGCTTATACCGACCGTCACGCTTTTTCTGGTTTCTGTTAAATTTCTCTCATACAATATAGACAACTGGTTTGATCTGAAGATGGGCAACGCGCTCAATTTATCCCTTGAAGTTGCTCAGAATTACTACCAGCAGTGTGCCGATAATACAAAGTACTATGCGCGACAGATAGGATCGGAAATAACAGACAACAAGTTATATGAAAAAGATCGGACAGATTATCTGAAGGCGTTTCTGGCACAGAGACAGAAATATTTTAATCTTGGTTCCCTGGATGTGCGTTTTGATAACAGAGACAGCAGTTTGTTTCTACAGGATCCCGTCAATCCGGATATATTGCCCCCCAAATTTTCTCCCAATGTTCTGGAAGATGTTTTTATGGGTAAGAATCTTTCAATTGTTCAGCCGGCGGGCGGGGGGGACATGGTAATCGGCATAGCCCCTGTCTATTCCAACTTCAGCCCTAAAGAGGTTATAGGGGTCATAGCTGTCAGTTGCTTTATAGATAAGGGATTAATTAAAAAGATGTCCATCATTTCCAAGATGTCTGAAGAGTACGAACAGCTTAAGTTGCTGAAAAATCCTATAAAAATAAGTTATATTGTTACCCTATTCATCGTAACCCTTCTGATCATCTTTTCCTCCATGTGGTTTGGTCTCTTCCTGGCGAAGGGGATAACCGTTCCCATACAGGATCTTGCGGAGGCGACCAATGAAGTAGCTCACGGTAATCTCGATTACCATATAGATATTCTGGTAGAGGATGAGATAGGGGTGTTGGCTGATTCCTTTAACCAGATGACAGAGGACCTCAAGGCAAGCAGCCTGGAATTGAAACAGGTAAATATAGACCTTGAGCAACGCAGGAAATACATGGAAACTGTACTTCGCAATGTTTCAGCCGGTGTGATTTCCATAGACAGACATGATACGATCAGTACGATCAACAACGCGGCGGAAAAGATGCTGGGTGTAAACGGGGAAGAGGTTCTCAACAGGAGATATGAAGATGTCTTAAACCCGGAGCACATGAAAATGGTACTGGAGCTTCTTGATGAGTTGAATACAAACGATAGTGGTTTTGTAGAGAGACAGCTCCAATTGATACTCGTGGATAAAATAATGGCAATCCTGGTGTCGGCGACAATCCTCAGAGATGATAATGACAATTATATGGGTATAGTGGCCGTATTCGAAGATATTACCCAGCTTCAGAAGACTGAGCGTATCGCTGCGTGGAGGGAAGCTGCAAAAAGAATAGCACATGAAATAAAAAACCCTCTGACGCCCGTTAAACTGAGCGCCGAGAGGTTGCAGCGGAAATATGGCGATAAGATTGAGGGAGAAACATCTTCTGTATTTCATGAATGTACAAAGACTATAATAGATCAAGTGGAAATCCTAAAAAATCTGGTCGATGAATTCTCGCATTTCGCCAGGTTGCCTGTGACGAATCCCTCCCCGAATGATCTCAACGCGGTTATTGAAGATTCCGTAATCTTTTTCCAGGATGCCCACAAAGACATAGTATTTGATTTTCGAAAAGATGCCGGCATACCTGTGCTGAATATCGATGTGGAACAGATAAAAAGGGTGATGATTAATATTCTGGATAACGCGGTTGCCGCTGTCTCGGCGGTGGATCATGACGGGAGGGTTGAAATTAGCACCCATTATGATAAGAATCATAACAGCGTCAGGGTGGATATCAGCGATAACGGACCTGGCATCACGCCGGAGGATAAATTAAAACTGTTTGAACCCTATTTTTCCACCAAAAAGACAGGGACAGGCCTCGGCCTTGTAATAGTCAGTTCCATAATATCTGACCATAATGGTTCTGTGAACATGAAAGACAATATAGAAGGGGGAACGATAGTGTCTATCGAACTGCCCATAGCATAGGATGGGATCATGAATGAAACAATACTGGTCGTAGATGATGAAGAAAGTATTTGCCTGTCATTAAAGGGGATACTTTCAGATGAGGGATATGAAACGCTGACCGCGCAGAGCGGGGAAGAGTGTCTGGAAATCATCGAGGAGGAGCTCCCCAGCCTTGTCCTTCTGGATATATGGCTGCCCGGCATTGACGGTATCGAAACCCTGAAGCGAATCAAGTCAAGATACCCCCAAATGCAGGTTATAATGATATCCGGGCATGGATCAGTTGAGTCCGCGGTAACGACGACAAAACTGGGAGCCTTTGATTTTATTGAAAAGCCACTGTCTCTTGATAAAATTGTTCTTATTGTGAATCACGCGCTGGATATTGTACGTCTGGAAGAAGAGAACAAATTGTTAAAAAATGGGCAGAAGCACGAAATTGATGGAAACAGCAAGGCGATTATTGAATTGAAAGAGATGATACAGATTGTCTCCCCAACCAATGCGTGGATCCTGATTATGGGTGAAAACGGGACAGGGAAGGAGCTTGTTGCCAGATCGATACACAGGCAGAGCAGCCGTTCCGATAAGCCCTTTATAGAGGTGAACTGTGCGGCCATACCTGAAGAGTTGATAGAGAGTGAGCTATTCGGGCATGAAAAGGGGGCGTTTACCGGGGCCACGGAGAAAAAAAGGGGGAAATTCGATCTTGCGAATAAAGGGACCATTTTTCTTGACGAAGTAGCTGATATGAGTCTGAAGGCCCAGGCAAAAATTCTAAGGATCCTGCAGGAGAAAAAAATCGAAAGAGTGGGCGGGACAAGGATTATTGATACCGATGTCCGTGTATTGGCTGCGACCAATAAGAATCTTGAATATGAAATGAAGGAAGGAAGATTCAGGCAGGACCTGTATTACAGATTGAATGTGATACCGTTGGAAATATCTCCGCTAAGGGACAGAATAGAGGATGTGCCTCTACTGGCAGAGTATTTCATCAGAGAATTCTCGCTGAAAGAATCAAAGAAAAAGAAGCATATTACGGATGATGCGCTTGAAGTGCTTATGAGTCATACCTGGCCCGGCAATGTAAGAGAATTAAAGAATATCATAGAACGACTGGTAATCACATCGCCATCGGATATAATCACGGCTGATGATATACCACCACTATCGAAGGAAAATCATAAATCCCGGGATTCCGGTTTTTCAGAGGACGTATATTCTTTCAAGGGGGCGAGAGAGACCTTTGAAAGGGATTATCTTGTAAAGAAACTGGTGGAAAACGACTGGAACGTGAAAAAAACAGCGAAATCCATAGGCCTGGAAAGAAGTAACCTGCACAAGAAAATCAAGGCCTACGGACTCAATGAAGTGAAGGAAAAATTGTAACGATTCAACAGAGCGGTTATACGGCGCATACGGCGGATCGCCCCGGCAACAGTTCCAGCCGATGTCTTCTTACTGGGAGTAATTCCGGTCGCAGGGTGTTTTTTATTGTCGAAAGAGGAACGATGCTATAGTCGGTATCAAGTATCTCTGTCAGTAACTGCGTAAAGTGTTCGTTCCATATCCCCCCTTCCGCCTCGGCATGTACAGGGAGTACGTGAGTGCCGCCATCTTTGAGAATATTCAATATGGTTGGAACAAAAGTATCAACGCCCATCTCTTCAAGGCAGGGCAGGTCTGAGGGTATCTCCATCAGGCCGGAGGTCTCATGTATAAAAGGTTCCTGTGCGCGTGTGCAGCTGAGGTATGTAAACCCGTATCTGCCGGCTATCTCCAGAGCCCTGTCATCTATCAGCCATCCGGGAGCTCCGAATGAGGACGGTTGCTTGCCGGCCAGTTTTGTGTATGCGCCTATCCCTTTTTGAAACCACTCTTCGATCCACGCGGTAGAGCGGGTAAGCAGATCATCCTGCCACCGTCTGTGATCCCACGCATGAAATTCTACCTCATGTCCTTCCGACAATATGCGGTCCACCAGTTCCGGGAACGCAAGGGCTACCATCGGAGAGGGAAGGAGTGTTCCATAAAGGGCTGTCCGAATTCCATACAGGCGCCCGGCATTAGTTCTTATCATCTTCTTGAGAAACACCCGGTTTTTAATTAGTTGAAAAATGGCCCGGCCTGATGCGTCCGGCCCCATGCTGAGAAAAAAAGTTGCCTTAACTCCGAAGCGGGACATGGTGGAAAGCAGACGGGGGACTCCCCTCTTCATACCAATGTAAGTGTCCACATCAATTTTCAGTGTCAGGGCATTTTCCCTGTTTTGATTAACCGACTGTTTCATTTTCCTCCAGGAAGGAATAGAGTGTCAGCTTGAGAGATTTTTCCAGCCCTGTCGCGGGTTCCCAGTTCAACAGTCTGCGCGCCTTTTCAATGTTAGGTTTTCTTGAATAGATATCCTGATACCCCTTGCCGTAATAATCACCGGCTGATACCTTGACAATCTCGGAAAACTCTTTATCATTTTTATGGTCGGGGTGTTCCATAAAGAGATTTTTCAGGATGGAGGCAAGCTCTTTGATTGAATACTCGTTATCCGGATTTCCGATATTGATAATTTCATTCATGCAATTGTTGTCTTTATTTTTCAGAATTTTCATAAGGGCGTCAATCCCGTCGTCGACATAGGTAAAACATCTTTTCTGTTGCCCTCCATCAACGAGTGATATGGGATGTTTCATCAGAAGTTCCGCTATAAACTGTGTCACGACCCTGGAGCTTCCCTCCTTCGCGACATCCAGAGAATCCAGCTTTGGCCCGATCCAGTTGAAGGGCCTGAAGAGGGTAAAATCAAAGTCACCCCTGGTGCCGTGGGCGTAAATAACACGATCAAGAAGTTGCTTGCAGCATGAATAGATCCAACGTTCTTTCTGTATGGGGCCCAGGACAAGAAATGTTTCATCCTCTTTGAAATCCGGTTCGGCAGAGGCGCCGTATACCTCGGAGGTGGAAGGGAACACTATCCTCTTATGATATTTCACACACTGTTTTACGATATTGAGATTCATCTCAAAATCCAGATTGAAGACGCCTATGGGATCTTCAACATACTGTTTCGGAGTGGCGATGGCCACCAGCGGCATAACGACATCACACTTTTTTATATGATATTCTATCCATTCCATGTTGATAGAGATATCTCCTTCCAAGAAGTGAAACCTGGGATTATCGAGGGATTTATCCAGCCTGTCAGACCCGAGGTCCATCCCATATACAGACCAGTCGGTTGTGCTTAGAATCCTGTTTGTCAGGTGATGCCCGATAAAACCATTTACACCAAATATTAAAACTTTCATTTCAGAATCATTCCTTTCTTTTTCTTGAAATAGTCAAAAACTTCCTGTCCTTTCAGCCTGTTATTCGCAATCTCGATATCTGCCAGTTTCAGCCGTCCATCCGCACTCCTGATATATATGGTTTTCCCATCTTCTTCTATAGCGCCTTTTCCGACACCGGAATCATCCCGCTGTTCGGGTTTTCCCCACCAGATTAAGAGTTTCTCCCCGTCCGGAAGGGTGGTAAAAGCCCCCGGATAGGGATCGGTCACAGCCCGTATGAGATTGTATATCCTCCGAACCGGCCAGCTCCAGTCTATTTTTCCATCTTCCGGTCCTCTGCCGCCATAGTAATTCCCCGAACTTAAGTCCTGAGCAATGCGTGGAGCCGTGCCGTTCTTTACCAGGGGCAGAAGCTCTGAAAGAAGTTCTTTCGCGCATTCGCAAAGCTTTCCGTAGAGTGTAAACGCCGTGTCCTCAAATTCTATCGGGATCTCTCTCTGTCCCACGATATCCCCGGCGTCCGGCGTTTCTGCCATGTGATGCAGAGTAACTCCAGTTGAGGACTCGCCATTCACAAGAACCCAGTTTACCGGACATCTGCCTCGATAGGCCGGGAGAAGAGAACCGTGGAGGTTATACGCGCCTGATGAAGGAATGTCCAATATGTCGCCGCTTAGAAGATTGCGATAGTAAAATGAGAAGATAACATCAGGGGACATATTCTGTATCTTTTTAATCCACTCGGGCGAATTGACATCCGCGGGGCAGTATACGGGTATCTCGTTTTCTTTTGCCCATTCGACAACCGAGCCGAACCAGCAGTTCTCTTCCGGGTTGTCATGATGGGAAACAATCGCCTGAATGTCAAAGTACTCCTTTTTCAGGGCCTCAAGACCGGTAATACCCATGTTATGATAGGCAAACACCACCACCTTCATAGGGAATCTCCGTTGCTGTCGGAGGAATAGATTTTGTCGATGACGTACTCCGGTCTTCTCCTGACTTCTTTGTATATCCGTCCGATATATTCTCCCATAACGCCAAGGGCAAAGAATTGGAAACCCACAAATGCGAACAGGGCGGCGAAAAGGGTAAAAACACCTTCAGCTGCCCAGGCAGCTCCATATACAAGCCGGGCGATCACGAGCATTGCGGCGAAAGAGATACCCAGAAAAGCCATTCCCAGGCCGCTGTACATGATCAGTTTCAATGGAAAGTCAGAAAAAGAAGACACGAGATCAAACTGGAGGTTTATAAGCTTTTTGAGTGAGTAGTTTGATTTCCCCGAGTGTCGCTCTTCGTGGGTTACTTCAATCTCCGTTACATGTTTGGCAAAATATACCGCCAGTGCCGGAATAAAAGTGGCCTGTTCGCGGCATTCCGACATGTGTTCGACAATGTTGCGCCTGTATGCCCTCAGCATGCACCCCCAATCGGTCATGTGAATCCCCGTGATCTTTCTCGCAACGATATTAATCAATCTGGATGGAAATGTTCTGAAAACGGAATCTTTTCTTTCTTTTCGTATAGTTCCGACTACGTCGTATCCCCCATCTTCCATTGCTTTGACAAGCCGGGGGATCTCTTCAGGTGGATTCTGCAGATCGGCATCCAAGGTTATAATTATATCACCCCTGGCGATTGAGAACCCTGAAAAGATGGCCGCGTGCTGCCCATAGTTTTTTGTAAGTTCCACAACCAGCACTTCAGGTTCTACTGTAAGATCCTTAAGTATGGAGAGGCTGTTATCTCGACTTCCGTCATCCGCGAAGATGATCTCATATCTTCTTCTCATCCCTTTCATGACAGGTCTGAGACGCTCCATAAGAGGATGGATGTTCATCTCTTCGTTGTACACAGGGATTACAACTGAAATCATTGTTTCGTTATCCATGGCTTAATATCTCCCTGATAGCTTCGCAGACGTAGGAAACATCGTCGTTTTCCATACCGGGAAACAGAGGCAGGGATACGATTCTGTCTGCGGCCAGACTTGTTTCTTTCAGTTTTTCTTTCATCATTCCGTACGTTTCTTTTATATAGCCAAAGCGGTGCCCGGCGGGGAAATGGATTCCATAGCCGATATTATATTCCGCCAGGTTTTTCATAAATGTTTCTCTGTTCATACTCGTTATTTTTACAACAAAAAGATGCCATGCGTGAACGTGCCGGTATGAAGGGACCCCCGGTATGTCAATGCCCTTTACACCTGCCAGATTTTCCCTGTAAAGATCAGCCAGTTCCCTTCGGCGGTTATTGAGCTCTTCCAGCCTGGCAAGCTGAGCCAATCCAAGGGCGGCCTGGATGTCCGTCAGATTATATTTGAATCCGGGTTCATTTATATCATACTCCGGGTTGCCACCCTTGCCATATCTTTTCCACGCATCCCGTTCGATACCATGAAATCTGAGAAGACGCAGCCGCTGTTCGAGCTGAGAGTCGCTGAGTGTTATCATGCCGCCTTCACCGGCCGTGATATTTTTCAGGGGATGAAAGGAAAAGATAGCATTCCGTCCGAATCCCCCGGCATGAACACCTTTATAGCGGGTTCCCAGGGCATGTGCCGCATCCTCAATCACGACAAGGTTGTGTCTTTCAGCAATATTCATTATTCCGTCCATGTCGGCGGGGGCGCCCGCAAAATGAACGGGGATAATAGCCTTTGTTTTCCCGGTGACGGCATTTTCAATCAGTTCCTCATTAATATTAAGAGTATCATAATGAATATCGACAAAAACGGGTTTTGCTCCGCACAATGTAATCATATTAATGGTGGAGGCAAAGGTCATTGAGGGTGTTATGATTTCGTCCCCCTCTTTTAATCCAAGGGACAGCATCATAAGATGCATGCCGGCTGTGCCTGAGCTGAGAGATATCGCATGGGGCGCTCCGGTGATTTCGCAGAACTTATCTTCGAATTTTTTGCACACGGGACCCGTAGTAATCCACCCGGATTTCAGACACGCGACGACGCCGTTTATTTCTTCTTCCCCGATTGACGGCTTGCTCAGGGGCAGAAAATCTTCTCTTATTTTCATAAATCAAATCCTCAACATCGCAGGCGCAGGAGATAAAAAGCGCCGTTGCTCCACAGCACCTCTACATCCGGGATATTCTTTTTCAGCTTTTCAACCCTTCTCCTGTATTTTGTTACGCAGTATACATCACCCTTTTCTCTGCATAATTTGAAAAAATCTTTGGATGTCAGGAAATAACGGGCTCTTTCATCAGGAGAAAGTTCTTTTATACCATATCCCAATTCCCCGAAATCATCAACAACGGGAGTTCTTATCTTGCTGTAAAAATCGATCCCGTAGAGAGATATTCCGTATTGAAACAGATCTTCACCGGCGGGAAGCATGGATTTAATTGTTTGTGTTACCGGATATGCAGATTTATAGGGAGTCAGAAAATGGGAAAGTGGCAAGAGCAGCGAAGCCAGAAACAGTGCAGAGATTAAGTAGATGGTCAGAAACCAGCCTCTGTTCCACCTTTTTTTTGCAAAATACGGCAGAAACACGATCAGAACCTGCAGTACAAAGGGGATGGCTATCAGCGGAAGCCACTCGCTCAAAGTAATGTTGTGCCTTTTAATAAACAGTGGAACATACAGCACAATTATAAACATGCAGGACTGAATAGCAACAGGCAGGAGAAAGAGTTTCCCCTTGCCTGTCAGTGTTCTCTCCCGGTCATCATAGAGGCTGAAAATGTATCCGAAGATTACCGCCAGGGGCAGAAATAAAGGGGTCATATATGGTATCAGTTTAGATGAAGAGAGCGAAAAAAATGCGAAGATGAAGACAAACCACGTAAAGAGAAAACGCCAGTCAAATTTCCCCCGAAAGGAAATTTTCCTGTCGGGATTTTCGGTTTTTCCCGTCATGGCCTCGACCAGAAATGCGCACCAAGGCAGTGTGCCTGCTATAATTATGGGTACATAATAGAGAAGCGGGTTTTCTTTTCCGTGCATTGTTGTAGTATACCTCAGAAAATGTTCCTGAACAAAAAAGAACCACAGAAAATCGCTGTTTGCCTGTTGCGCGAGAATTACCCATGGACATGATATAGCGAGCAGAATCAGGAATCCCGCCGGCGAAAAGAGCATAAATAGATCACGCCATCTCCAGGAGATAAGAATCCAGAATATCAGTATCGCAAATGGAAAGACAATGCCGATCAGTCCCTTTGTCAGAAAAGCCAGAGCGCCGGAAAGATAGAAGAGATAGATCCAGGCCTTCTTTCGCCCTCCTCCTTCTATATGCCGGTATCCGGCCCAGATGGCGAGACATACGAAAAAGGCAAGAGGAACGTCTAATATGTTTAACCTTCCAAGGATAAAATGGAACAGAAATGTTGTTAGGACCCCTGCTGAATATAATCCGGTCTTTTCATTGGCGAAGAATACACCCATAAAATATACGAGAATAATACATCCCCAGGCGCATAACCCCACAAAAAGTCTCGACGAAAAATCATTTTCACCAAATAGCTTGAATGACAGAGCCGTTGCCCAGTAGCAGAGAGGTGGTTTTTCAAGATATTTTACATGCTTAAGATGAGGGGTGACATAGTCTCCGGTGCTGTTCATCAGGCTGGGGATGTCGCTGTACCGCGCTTCATCCGGTTCCATCAGAGGCATGGCGGGCAACAGCACAACATATAAGAACAGAGGGACAATAAAAAGAAACAACAGTTTTCCCTTCATTTTTCCAACCCTGCATTTTGTTCTGTAAAGTGTGTTTTCTCCGGGTCGACAAATTCCCCGCTGTTGATGGAAAATTTGCTTTTAATGTCGGACAGAGAAAACCGGTTGAAGGGTAGAAAAGCGAGCCCCAGTATGACGATGATCCCGATACTCAGAAAGTGAAGGACTATGGCATAGGTAAGTGCCCCGGTTTTATCAATACCGAACAAGCCGAGTCCCAGCACGCAGAAGAAATGCCAGTTTCCTACGAATCCGGGAGCGGCTGGGATGGCAATACCCAAAATAATTGTAGCCATAAGGACAAAGGCGGCCGACAGAGGGAGATCGATATCAAACGCGAAAAAAAGAACATACATGGCCACCGCGTCGATTACCCATATCGATATTGACAAAAATACCAGATAGTACATGTGTCTTTGATGGGAAATGATTTTGAACCCATCGACAAAACGGTCTATAAGCCCCGTCAACCTGGAATGCCATTTTACGGGGAATAATTTTACGACAGGGGAAAGGATTTTCAGGGAAGTCTCTTTTCTAAGAATAAGAAAAACCATCAGTCCAAGAAGGGCGAGTACCAGAAAGAGAAAAATGAGACTACCCCTGATCAGCCATGGAGGGAGCGGTGTGAACAGGACAACAATGAAGAATACTGTCAGCACGGTCAGGGCGTCAAAGACGCGCTCTACCATGACAGTTCCCACCGCCGAGGACATGCTGATACCTGTCTTTGTACTGATGAGATAGGGCCGCGCGAGTTCACCGATTCTGGCGGGAATAGCTATCACGGCCAGAAACCCGACGTTGGTTACAGAAAAGAGTGAGAATTGGTCAATCTTCATGAGGGGTTCCATGATGATGCCCCATCTGTATGATTTGAGCATCTGTATGAGGACCATAAGGCACAGAAAAGGAATGACAAAGAAAAGGTTCGCGTTTTTTAACCCGGCGGTTATACCTTTCAGATCGATGCCTTTGAAAGAGAGATATATAAAGAAAACGCCTATGGCAATTCCGAGAAGCAATTTTTTTAACATAGGTATGGATTCAATTTTTCGAATGGGGATCGGGGATCAGATCTCGAGGGTATGAACAAACTCTGCTTGTCCATACCCTCCTGTTCCCGATCATTATTTAAGCAGGTAATCAACCACCTTGTCATGCAGGCGTTGTGACGCTGCTTTGTCTCCGAGCATGCCGACTCTGATGGATACCGTAGTCAGACCTTTTGCCTTATATTTGACAACAAAATGAACCTTCTCGCCATCTATGACGGCATTGATTGTTCCGGTGCTTATTTCTTTTACAGGGAGTACATCAGTCGCATTCATATAAGCCACGGTTTTCTCGCAGGCATCCCATGTTTTGTCAAATGAATAGTGGTAATCAGTCTTTAATTCGCCACTTATATAGAAATATGCCCCTGTTCCTCCCGTGACCGCGGCACCTCCTACAACAAGGGGAACGCAGCCCGACAGCGCAAAGGTGCCAACTATCAGGATTATAAGCCAGTTAACTCTTTTCATAACAATATCCTTTCAATTCTCTATATTATTTTCAGGCAGTTCCTGTGTCTCAGACTTTTCCTCTCCGAAATCCCTGAGCCCTTTCGCGAGGAATTCCAGTTTTTCATTCACAAGGAAGTTTACCGTCTCTGGGGGATAGTTTCCTTCTTTATCTCTTTCCCCCGTCTCCACACCTGTCAGTATCGCTATGCATTCATCGATAGTGCTGACGGGATATATGTGGAATTTACCTTCCGAAACGGCTTGTACCACATCTTTTCTCAACATTAAACCGGAAATGTTCAAAGCCGGGATAATCACACCCTGGGCTCCTGTCAAATCGTTTTCCATTGCCCTGCATACGTCATAGAACCCTTCAACCTTCTGGTTAATACCCCCCACCGGCTGTATTTCGCCTTTCTGATTAACCGAGCCAGTCATCGCAAGACACTGCCTGACAGGCAGACCCGACAGGCTTGACAGGATGGCACATACCTCCGATGATGAAGCGCTGTCTCCTTCAACTCCTCCATATGATTGTTCAAAACATATACTAACACTCATAGTCAGGGGTTTGTCCTGAGTATACCTTCCCCTGAAAAAACCCTCCAGGATCAGAACACCCTTATCATGGGTTTTTCCCGAGAGCTTTGCCTCTCTTTCAATGTTGATTACACCCGCCCTCCCCATTGAAGTTTCGGCGGTTATTCTTGAGGGTTTTCCAAAGGTATAGTCACCCAAGTCGTAAACTGACAGACCGTTTACCTGACCTGTGACCTCTCCCTCTGTGTCGATCATGATAGTGCCCTCTTCAATCATTTCCTGTATCTTATCCTCAATAAGTTTTACCCTCTCAATCTTCTCTTCCCAGGCCTTATCAACATGCGCTTCCATAACAACGGCGCTTCCGTCCTTCCTGGCCCAGTAGCTTGCCTCTCTGATAAGATCCGCTATCTCGCTGAAACGGGTGGAAAGCTTCTTCTGTTTTCCTGTTAGTCTTATCCCGAATTCGACCATTGCTGCCACGGCGCTCTTGTGAAATTGTAACAGTCCCTCATCTTCCGCTATTTTCCTTATAAAGCATGCGTAGTCCGATATGTGTTTTTTGTTATTCGACATCTCCGTGTCAAAGGGTGCCTTTATCTTGAATATCTTGCTGAAACTGTCTTCCAGGTTATAAAGCTGGTGATATATATAGTTGTCACCCAGCATAACAACCTTGACATCTATCGGTATGGGCTCCGGTTTTATCGCGGTTGATGCTATGTTTAACGGGTCGTAAGGCTGCATGGTCAGCAGCCTGTTTTCCAGTGTTCTCTTCAGAAATTTCCATACGCCGTATTCTGTGAGGGCTTCAATGGCATTGAAAACTATATATCCACCGTTGGCACGCAAGAGTGAGCCCGGTTTTATCTTTGTAAAATCGGTTTTCCAGAAACCGGAACGATCAACTTCTCTCTCTATGGTACCAAACAAGTTTCTGTATGTGGGCGTGTTTTCGATTATGACGGGAGTTGCCTTTGTCTGAGAGTTATCAACCAGAACGTTAATTTTGTACTCGGTAAACTTTTCCTCGGTTGTACCACTCGGCAGGAAAGGAAGTGGCGCAGACTGTTTTTCTTCGTCCTTTTCCTGAAACAGTTTCAGGTTTGACAGAATGTTCTCCTGAATATTCTTCAGGTAATCCTTAATTTTGTCACTGTATTTTTCATATTTCAAAATGATATCCGATATATGTTCACTTACCACAGGAAGACCCATCTTATACTCGAGAGAATCTATCTCTTCCCTGATTTTCTTCTCAATCTTCCTTGTTTCTTTCATGGTTGAGTCGAGTTCAATCCTCAGTTCGCTAAGTTTTTCCCCTATCCTTTCGAATTTTTTCCTGTCAAACTCATCCTGTTCTACGAGCGATTCCAGTTGTTCGATTTGAATCGGTTTTCCCTCGTAGACAGGCACGACATCCTGTTTTGTGTAAGGACCTATCTGAAATTGAACCAGTTGGAAATTCTCTTTCTGTATTTTCTCGCTGAAGGTTTTTACTATTTCTTTCTGTTTATCCATGTAGCTGTTTACAATATGCTCGGATCTCTTTTTAAAATCCTCGCTTTCAAAGAGGTGTGGGATCTGCTTTTGCAGATACAGGATCATATCATCCATGTCCTCCCGGAACTGTTTACCCAGTCCAGCCGGGAGCATGATAACCACGGGCATATCAGGATCTCTAAAATTGTTGACATAACAAATATCGTCAGGAATCTTCTTTTTCAGGTCGAGTTGTTCAAGAAGATTTTTTATGGTTGATGCTTTTCCCGTTCCGGACAGGCCGGCCGCGTAGATGTTGTAACCGGGACTGTCTATTTCCAGTCCCATGGTAAGGGCTTTTATTGCCCTGTCCTGGCCTATGATTCTGCCGTGATATTCACAGTCTGCCGTACTCTCAAAACCCAGCAAATCCGGATCGATTTTTACCCTTAACTTTTCCGGAGGCACTTTTTTAAATCTGTTTTTACTCATCCCGATTTTCCCTCTATGCGGTTGTTTTTCTTTGTTAAATTCAACTACGAATAGATACTGACCATAAGATTCAAACATGTTAATAGATGCTTTGGAAAATGTCCATATTTTTGTTACCGGGGTAAAGGAGGCTCCTCTGTTTTTTGAGTAAAGAACGATGCCGGTTTTTCCATAAGCCTGGGATGGGAAAAGCAGACCCCGCACATTCTTTGAACTGAACAGCGAGCGCATTCCCCGCTGCTTGCGGCGGGGTTAGCGAGCGAATAAGAATAAACATTTTCCTTAACCCCGATAAACGGGATAAGTCCCACTAAAGGGGATAAGTGCGATAACGAAGTTGTTTTCTACGAGAAAACAACTTCTATCTTACTAATGCGTTAACGAAATTATTTTCTGCCAGAAAAACACAGAAAATAATTTCTAACTTACTAAATAGTCGGAGATTCTCCGCAACTTGTCGTAGCAAAAGCGGAGATCCCGCTTATACGGGATTACGGGGAGCTTCAAATTTACGCATTTCTGGTGTAAGCTCCTGCGAATGAAAACAAGTGCAAGTTTACCTATTATCTGTTTGTTGTTACTTTTGTATCCTGTATGCCTGAACGCGGCTCTGGTAACCAGTCCTACAGATGAAGGAGAGGTGACGATAAGCTCGAAATATCGCAGTCTCTGTCAGGGAGAGGTTGTAAAAATATACCTGCAATCGCCTGTGCCGGTCTCTGCCACATTGTCTCTTGACGGGAAAGATTACACTTTTATTTCGGACAGAAATAATCTGAAATATTTCGTCTTGATAGCACTCGGGCTTGATATGAAGCCTGAGACATATAACGCTGTTATCCATCTTGAATCTTCCCGTGGCGTAAAAAAGGATATACCCTTCAAACTTGCTGTATCCGGAAAAACATTTCCTTCAAAAAAGATAAAAGTTGCCGGGCGTTTTACCAGTCTGGCTCCGGCGGCTATGGAAAGGATAAAAAACGAGAAGGGAATTCTTGGCCATATATATAGCATATCGACACCTGGTTGGCTGGGTGACGGCAGGTTTATCATGCCGTTGAGTGGAAGTATAAGCGGGGCATTTGGTGAGCGGAGGGTATTTAACCGCGGGTTTATGTCACGTCACAGAGGAATAGATATACGTTCGCCGAAAGGAACATCTATCAGGGCTTCGAACTCAGGGAAAGTTGTTCTGTCCGGGGATCTTTATTTCTCCGGGAATACCGTTATAATAAACCATGGTATCGGCCTTTTCTCCATCTACTGCCATATGTCAAAGACAATCGTCCGGAAAGGCGTCTTTGTTGATAAGGGGGAAGTTATTGGTTACACGGGTTCAACGGGAAGATCTACAGGGCCCCACCTGCACTGGGGATTAAGACTGGCAGATACGTACGCAGATCCCCTTTCCATAATGTATCTTCCATTTGATTAATCAACAGAATCATTGATATCCAAACCTTATAGTTTGCAGGGTGGAACTCCGTCGAAGCACTGCAGACACAGATTTCCTCTGGGAATTAACAGGGATTCCACAAAGGCATCCATGGTATTGAATTTAACGGAGTCCGCACCTATTGTGCGAGCAGTCCATGCCTCCAGATCTGTCAGTTGCTCCATGGTTGTGATGTCGCCTGTATCAAGGTATTTTCGCGCCAGCAATTCCCCTTCAGAACGGGTAGAGATTCCGAATTTGCAGGGATGCATGAGGGGTGGGCAGGCAATTCGCACATGGACCTCTTTTGCCCCTGCTTTTTTGAGATCTTTCACCTTGTTGAGGATTTGTGTTCCCCTCACTATGGAATCATCGCAGAGAATAACACTTTTGCCCTTGACGTAGGGAAGAACAGACAGTTTGCGTTTAGCCATCTTTTCACGGGCAACCTGGGTGATTTGAGTGTAACTGCGGTCAGCGTACCGATTGTAGAGAAACACATCCTGGTAGTTAATTCCCGAGCGTTTATGGTATCCGAGCGCGTGTCCGACACCCGACATGGGAACCGGCGCGACAATATCAGCGACCACGTTTCCTTCGTCGATATCTCTCTGTGCCAGGCTCTCTCCCAGATTGCTGCGCGCTTCCTGGACGTAAACCCCGTCCACTATGGAATCAATGCTCGCGGTGTATGCCCACTCAAAGGCACAATGCGCCCTGCGCGGAGAATCGAGTTGCTCCACGGTCTGAAACCCCTTGTCGTTGATGAGGACGATTTCTCCGGGTGCAACGTCCCGGAGGATCTCCATATCCATATTCTGCATGGGTCTTGATTCCGAACTTACAGCATAACTTTCAGAATTTCCTCCGAGAATAAGAGGCCGGAATCCATAGATATCTCTGGAGGCATAAATGCCCTTTCCAGTCAAAATCACCAGTGAGTATGACCCTTTGACTTTTTCTGAAAGCGCTGATATGCCGTTTATTATATTGCCCTCCTCTATGATGATCTTGGAGATTACCTCTATGTCGTAACCCTTGTAGAAAGACTTGCCCCTTTTCATCATGTCTTCCATGAGTTCGCCGGCATTGATCACGTTGCCGCTGAAGGCAAGCGAAATTTCTCCAGCCCTGGTCAGCCATTTCATGGGCTGGCGATCCCGCAGGCTTACATGGCCTATGCCCCAGGTTCCCTTCAGACTCCGCAGCTCTTCGGCTGTAAATCTGTTGGTGACCCTGCCATGATGGGTTATATGGTTGATTCCCTCATCAAAAGTTGAAATACCACAGTATTCCTGTCCCCTGTGCTGTAGAAAATCCAATCCCTGGTAGATGTCATTCACGCATTCTGTTTTTGAGTATATGCCGAAGACACCGCAATTTTCCTCTATGAATTTCATGGCCGGGCCTTTCCCCTTCAAGCATTCAAAATTAACAATTATATTCCGATCAACCTATATCCGCGTGGTAACTCTGGAGGGATTTTACGCGGCCATGGTCTTTCCGTATGGCAGAGATTCCCCTGACGGCAGCGAGGGCTGCGGCGGCCGTGGTTATATGGGGAACCTTGTATTTAATGGCGGTCTTTCGGATGTATGAATCGTCATGCTTGCTCATTTTGCCACTCGGCGTGTTAATCACGAGTTGAATCTCACGATTTTTTATCCCGTCGACTATATTGGGCCGTCCCTCATGCATCTTGAGTATAAGCTCCGAGCTGATACCATGCTTTGCCAGGAAACGATGGCTTCCTTTTGTGGTCTTCAGTTTAAAGCCAAGCCTCTCGAATTCTTTCGCCACTTCAAGGATGGTATCTTTATCATCATCGTACACGGTAATCAATACGGTGCCTTCTTCGGGAAGCACCTGGCCTGTTGCTTCCTGTGCCTTGAAAAATGCGAGCCCGAAGGAATCAGCCATTCCCAGAACTTCTCCTGTTGACCGCATCTCCGGACCAAGGAGCGGGTCAACCTCCGGGAACATGTTGAATGGAAAAACCGCTTCTTTTACGCCAAAGTGTTTTATAGCTCCGGTTCCAAGGTGGAGATCAGCCAGCTTTTTCCCCAGCATCAGTTGAGTGGCGATATGCGCCATGGATATATTGCAGACCTTTGAAACCAGCGGGACCGTTCGGGACGCACGCGGATTTGCCTCAAGTATGTAAACGACATCATCCATTATGGCGTACTGGATGTTCATCAGTCCCACCACATTCAATTCCTTCGCGATCTTTTTCGTGTATTCGCGGATGGTGTCTATGTTGCCGGCTGACAGGCTGACAGGTGGAATGGCGCACGCGGAGTCACCCGAATGAACGCCGGCAAGCTCGATATGCTCCATGACCGACGGGATAAACACATCTGTTCCATCGGATATGGCGTCGGCTTCCACCTCGATGGCATTCTCCAGAAACTTGTCGATGAGGACGGGTCTCTCAGGGGTAACATCGACGGCAGCCATGAGATAACGTTTCAGCATCTCCTCGTCATGAACCACCTCCATGCCTCGTCCCCCCAGGACATACGATGGCCTGACCATTAATGGGTAATCTATTTTTCCCGCAATATTAAGGGCTTCCTGTATATTGCTTGCCATCCCCGATTTCGGTTCGGGTATCTCCAGCTTTTCCATCATCTTCCGGAATTGATCCCTGTCTTCCGCCAGATCTATCATTCCCGGTGGGGTGCCGATAATCTTCACCCCTGCTTCGGCCAGCTCGTTCGCGATATTAAGAGGGGTCTGTCCGCCGAATTGCACGATGACCCCTTCCGGTTTCTCATTTTCATAAATACTCAGAACGTCTTCCACTGTAAGGGGTTCGAAGTAAAGCTTGTCGGATGTGTCATAGTCCGTAGATACCGTTTCCGGATTGCAGTTAATCATTATGGCCTCGAAGCCTTCATTCTTGAGGGCGAAAGCCGCGTGCACGCAGCAGTAATCGAATTCTATTCCCTGTCCGATGCGGTTTGGTCCTCCGCCGAGGACGATAATCTTCTGTTTGTTCGTTGTTTCAACCCTGCCCGGCGAGTTGTATGTCGAGAAATAATATGCCGCGTCATCCACTCCGCTGACGGGCACTGGTTCCCAGCCCTGTACAATGCCCAGTGATGTACGCCGCTCTCGTATTTCCTTCTCCGTAATTGTGAGTAGTTGCGACAGATAGCGGTCTGCGAACCCGTTTTTCTTCGCCCGGACAAGCAGATCATCCGGGAGCTCTTTGCCCCTGTACCGGAGGATATCCTCTTCCATCTCGACAAGTTCCTTCATTTGCTCGATGAACCATGCCTTGATGTGGGTTTTTTTGTGAAGATCTTCCACGGTTGCGCCCTTGCGCAGTGCTTCATACATGATAAACTGTCGTTCGCTTGTCGGTTTGGCCAGGAGTCCCATCAACTCATCAAGGGGTCTTTTATGGAAATCCCCGGCAAATCCGAGGCCATAGCGATTTATCTCAAGAGATCTGATTGCCTTCTGCAGGGCCTCCTTGTAGTTCCTGCCGATGCTCATCACCTCTCCAACCGCGCGCATCTGCGTCCCTAATTCGTCCACTGCCCCCTCGAATTTTTCAAACGCCCACCTGGCAAATTTGACAACGACATAATCTCCTGAAGGGATATATTTATCCAGGGTGCCGTCTCTCCAGTAGGGTATTTCATCCAGTGTGAGTCCGGCCGCCAGCATAGATGAGATCAGGGCGATGGGGAATCCGGTTGCCTTTGATGCCAGAGCGGAAGAACGTGATGTTCTGGGATTGATTTCTATTACCACCACCCGACCGGTTTCAGGATTGTGGGCGAATTGAACATTCGTGCCGCCGATTACCTGAATTGCCTCCACGATGTCGTAGGAGTATTTCTGGAGGCGTGACTGCAACTCTGGAGTTATCGTCATCATGGGCGCTGTGCAGAATGAATCTCCGGTATGCACACCCATGGCATCAACATTTTCTATGAAACAGACGGTGATCATCTGATTTTTGGCGTCCCGGACAACTTCAAGTTCCAGTTCTTCCCATCCCAGGACAGACTCCTCAACAAGTATCTGGCCGATAAGACTAGCCGCGATACCCCTGCCGGCGATAGTTTGAAGCTCCTCCTTATTGTAAACCAGACCGCCACCCGTTCCACCCATGGTGTAGGCCGGTCGAATAACCACCGGATATCCAAGATCTTCAGCGATCTTTTCGGCCTCGGTCACGCTGTAGGCTGGTTCGCTTTTCGGCATGTCTATACCAAGCCTGTCCATTGTTTTCTTGAACGCTATGCGGTCCTCACCGCGTTCAATGGCGTCAATGTTTACGCCGATAATCTTTACGTTGTATTTGTCGAGAATCCCCCCCCGAGACAGTTCCAGTGTCAGATTAAGAGCGGTCTGACCGCCGAGGTTGGGTAGAATGCCGTCCGGACGTTCCTTTTCTATAATTTTCTCCAGGTATCGGAAGTTTAAGGGCTCGATATAGGTAACATCGGCTGTTCCGGGATCAGTCATTATGGTAGCGGGATTGGAATTGACAAGAATAATCTCATAGCCCAGTTTCTTGAGGGCCTTGCATGCCTGTGTCCCCGAATAGTCAAACTCACAGGCCTGACCTATGATAATTGGTCCTGAGCCTATAATCATTATTTTTTTTATGTCCCTGCGTGCCGGCATACGCCCTTGTCCTTTCCCCTGAAAATGTGCTTTGATAAAATCTCTTAAGGCGCCGGGAGTATAAAAAAGTCGCCCTATTATGTCAAGATGTAAATTCTGTTTTTCATGTCTGCTCAGGCAACTATCCACGCTTGTCGGTTCACAGTTCGCAGTCTTTCAACCGTGACCCGATAACTGTAAACCGTGAACCGTTACTTGCTCAGATTATCGGGTTTCGGTTCAACGGTTCTTGAAACTCTAAACCTCAGTCCTAAAACTCAAGGTTTAAGTCTTTCAACAAGATGAAGAATATCTTCGAGAATGAGGTAGAGACTCGGGATAAGGAACAGCGTGATAAATGTCGCGAAGAGCACCCCGTAGCCAAGGCTTACCGCCATGGGTATCAGGAATTTGGCTTGCAGGCTCTTTTCCAGGATCATGGGTGTCAATCCCGCGAAGGTGGTCAGGGATGTGAGGAGGATTGCCCTGAAACGCAGGGTTCCTGCCTGCACGATCGCATCGTGCGCGTCGGCGCCTTGTTGACGGAGGCGATTTGTCGCATGGATAAGGACAAGTGAATCATTGACAACCACACCAGCCAGACCCACCATACCGAAGAGACTGAGGAATGTAACATCAAGTCCCATGATGAGATGTCCCGCAATGGCGCCGATGATGCCGAACGGGATTGCCGTCATAATGACAAACGGTTGCGTGAATGACCTGAATGGAATGGCTAGAAGCGCGTAGATGCAGAAGAGAGCAAGCAGAAAACCTGTCTTGATGTCGTCAAGAGATTCGAGTTGTTCTCTGCCTTCTCCCTCCATGGAATATCTCAGGCCGGGATAACGGTGTTTCAAGTTCTGAAGAAACCCTTTTTCGAGGGTTTGTCGCACTTCATTGGCATTGATTACCGCTTCATTTACATCTGCATAGATTTTGATAACACGCTGTCTCCGGGTGTGTTCAATGGAAACATAGCCCTGTTCCATTGTTACGTTGGCCAGCAGACTCAAGGGGACCTCCAGACCGTCGGGGGTTCGAATGCGCATTCTTTCCACATACCCCAGTGACTTTCTCTCCTGTTCGGGATAACGCACCATAACCTTGATTTCGTCTTTACCGCGCTGCATCCGGAGGGCCTCAGCGCCAAAAAAGGCGTGCCGCACCTGCCGGGCGATGTCATTAAGGGGAATCCCCAGGCTCCGGGCCGCCGGTTTCAGCTTGAGTTGCATTTCTTTTTTGCCCGGCAGAAAACTGTCGCTGATATCATGAACGCCGGGATAACTCTTCAACTCCTTCTCAAGTTCGTCAGTTGCAGCCAACAGGTTTTTATGGTCGTCTAATGACAGGTGAATTTCAATCGATTTTCCCGCGCTGTGCAGGACGCTTTTAAAGGTCATTGATTCAATGCCCGGAATTGTGCCCGCGTTTTTACGCCAGAGCGTTGCAAGCCTGGCAGTGCTTACCTTTCGTTTTTCCCCTTTCAACACCTGTATCCAGATGTATGCGAGGTGACCTCCGGAATCACTGAGCATCCCATGGTTTCCCACCTGTGCTCCGAGCAGGGCGAAACTGTACTGAAAGAGGGCGGGTGAGCCAGGGTGTTCTTTGTCCGCGGCTGCTAATGTTTCACGGGCTGTTTTCTCCAGATATCGAGTCACCTCGGCGGTGCGCTCCAGGGGTGTTCCCGCCGGCATCGTGAGAGAACATTCCAGTGTATCGCTTTCCACCTTCGGGAAAAAGATAAACTCAATAAGTCCGCCCCGGATTGTTCCCACAATTATAAGTAGCAGGGCAACGCCCAGTGCCACGGTGACATATCGCCACCTTACACAGAATGTTACCGCCTTCAGATAAGGTCCCTTGATAAATGCCTGCAACCATCGTGCTGCCCGTTTTTTTTCCTTCTGATCGGAGTCCTGTCTGGGCCCGGCAGATTTGGTCCTTGAGAGATGGGACGGCAGGATAAAGAGCGATTCAATCAGTGAGCCGAGCAGAACAACAATTATTACAAGCGGTATATTGCGCAGCAGTTTACCCATCATTCCGCTTCCTGTCAGAAGCGGCGCGAAGGCTACAATGGTAGTAAGAGCGGAAAAGATCACCGGATGACCCACTTCAATGGCGCCCTGTTTCGCCGCGTTCAAGGGAGATAGTCCCTCCTCCTGTTTCCGGAATATGTTTTCCCCGATGATAATTGCGTCGTCAACAACGATGCCGAGCACCATAATAAACGCGAAGAGAGATATCATGTTGATGGTTACATCCAGATAGGGTAATGTGGCCAGTCCCGCCAGAAAGGATATGGGAATACCGAGTGTTATCCAGAATGAGAGCCTGATATTGAGAAATGCCCCGAGGATCAGAATCACCAGAATAAGACCGATAGCCATGTTCCGCAGGAGAAGATGGAGACGGCTGAGGAGGATTTCCGACATATCGGCAAAAAAGGCGATGTCGACACCATTGGGCAGCGAAGGCCCGGTGTCGATGATATATTGTTTTACCTCTTTGGCAACCTCAAGCGCACTCTGGTCGGCTACGCGATAGACCTGGATCATAGCCGCGGGTTTACCCTGGAAGCGCGCAAAAAGATCGACATCTTCAAATCCGTCGCTGAGAGAGGCAATTTGCCCGAGGGTTACTTTGCTGCCATCTGTACGCGTAATGACGGAGACGTCTATGAATTCATCGGCGTAGTACAGGCGACCCTTTGTGCGAATAAGTATCTCTCCGCCTTTCGCTTTCACGCTTCCAGCCGGGAGATCGAGACTTGTCTGCCTGACCGCCTCGGCCACCTGTCCCAGGGTCAGACCATAGCGGCGCAATGTTTCCTCGGAGATTTCAATATGGATTTCCCCGTTGCGGACACCCATGACCTCGGCTGAAGTGACGCCTGGAAGACTGGTAATATCGTCTTTTGTTTTTTCGGCAAGATATTTGATTGTTGATTCCGGGGCATCACCATAAATTCCGACGCTGATTACCTGTACACGCTGAACAACCTCCCGTATAATGGGCTTTTCCGCTTCGTCGGGGAATGTAGTGATACGGTCGACCCCGGCCTTTACATCATCCAGCAGTGCTTTAGTATCCCATCCTTTGATGATTTCCACCGTAACGATGCCGACATTCTCTTTAGATGTGGAATCGATGCGCTTGATGCCGGACAGGCCGGCCAGCTGCTCCTCTATCCGACCGATGATTGCTTCTTCCACCTCGGCGGGGGAAGCCCCGGGATAACTGGTGGTTATCGAAATCTTGTCCATAGAGGTTTCGGGAAACACCTCCAGCTTTATCGTGTAGAGTGTGAAGATTCCGGCCAGAACCAGAAACATCATCAGCAGGTTTGCCGCGACGTGATTTTCCGCAAACCAGGAAATAGCGCTCTTCATTGTTAATCCTTTTCCATTGCTGCCCGGACGATCATGCCGTCTGCAGCAGCCTTGAGGGATGAGAAGACAACCAGTTCGCCATCCTTGAGGCCGGACTTAATAACGATTTCTTCACCCTGATAACGAGCGACTCTGACTGTCCGAAAATGCAACACGCCTTCATCATTCACTGTCCATACGATATTTCCCTGACGCAGGGCCGCCCGTGGGATGACGGTGGCGTCGGGCAGAACTCGCCCCTCAATGTCAACCGTTACAAAAAGTCCTATCGCGAGAGGGGGTTTTGCCGCGTATGGTTTGTCAACCCGGACAATGACGGTTATCATCCGAGTTTTTTCATCCAGTTTGCCTTTAGCCCGAACCACTCTTCCCGAAAAGGTCAGTTCCTGTCCCGCGATTCCGGCATGAACTGTGGCAGATGCTCCGGTTCCATCGCCCTGTGTAAATCCGGGGACATCAAACCAGAAGAGGTCTTTGTCTTCAAGGGGCAGAGCGATCTCTACCGCCTCCGTGGAGAATAATCTTGCCAGAGCCTGTCCCGGTGTCACGTATTGACCGATATCGACAGATTTTTTGCCGACGCGACCGTCAAAAGGTGCTTTCAGAACGGTTCTCTCAAGGTTCAGGAGAGTCTTTTTCAGATCAGCCCGATCAGCGTCAAGCTTGGCGCGAGCCGCTGCCAGCTGTGGTTCCTTGGCCACAAGTGGTGGAATCTCTTTTCCGACATGGGAAATGTCTGAGTAGTAAGCCCGCCATTCTTCCCTCGCCACCAGCGCTTCTTCCTCAATAATTTTCAGGTTACTCTCCGAATTTCTTACCTTTGCCTTTGCCAGCGTAACAGCCAGTTCATAATCAATCGGGTTTATTGAAAGCAATGGATCACCCTTGCTGAACTTGCCGCCATTGACCAGGGAGGGAGAGGTGTGAACGATTTTGCCGCCAACCTGTGGGACAAGATCAATTTCCTTCAGCGGGTGTACTGTTCCCTCTCCCCTGATAATTATGAGTTTCGGCCCTGTTGTAACCTTCATCACACGAACCATTGGCGCCGGAACGTCGGGTTTTATCTTCTGCAACTCGACCCTGCCGGCTGTCAGCATGACCATGACAATTACCCCCGCAATGAGAAGTGCTACGCTTATGGTGATATGGACAATAGTTTTTCTTTTTCGGCTCATCGGTTTTCCTTGTTTAGATGTAACTGCTTAAATTCACGATTTAACAGTTTAGAGATCCTCAGATTATCATTTCGGCTCGCCCCATCCTCCGCCCAATGCGCGGTGCAGTGTTACGCGGTTGCTAAGAATGGTCAGTTCCACCAGGACCAGACTTTCTTCAGCCTGAAAGCGGGTGCGCTGGGCGTCAAGTACCGTGAGGTAATCGGTCAATCCCCGTTCATAGCGATTTTCAGCCACCTTCTGTGTAGCCCGCGCTTCAGCGAGAAAATCCAACATTTTCCCTCTTCTCTCCATCTGTTCCTTCCGTGTAAGAAGGGCGCTTTCCACCTCGTAAAAAGCGGTAAGAACAGTTTTGGCATAATCAACCATTCCCTGCTGAAACTGCGCCTCCGCGGCGCACTGTCCTGCCTTGAGCCTTCCCGCGTCAAAAATGGGCTGAAGCGCTCCGAAGGCTATATTCCACAAGTTGTTCCCCGGTATGAATAGCCGGTCCAGCTCACCGCTGGAATATCCGAAGCTTCCCGTCAGTGTTATTTTAGGAAAGCGATTTGCCTTGGCGACGCCGATTTTCGCGTTAAGTGCCCGCAGGTTTGCTTCAGCCGCCCTGATATCGGGTCTGCGTAAGAGGAGATCGGAAGGCAGTCCCGATGGCACAGGGGCTGGAAGCTTGAAATAGTCTTCCGGTTGTGTCCGGGCCGGTCGTGTTCCCGGATATTGTCCTGAAAGTATCGCCAGTTTCTGCTGCCTAATGCCGATGTCCTGTCTCAGCGAGGGAAGGGTGGCCTCTGTCTGGGCAAGGACGCGCCTTGCCTGCTTCAGATCAAGTATGGATGTCAGTCCCCCTTCATACCGTCTTTCTATAAAGGAAAGGTTTCGGCGGTAATTTTTTATATTCTGCTCTGTTATCTGAATTCTTCGTTCCAGGGACTCGATCTGAAAATATAATGTTATCGCTTCCGATACAATAGTCTGGGCGATAGTGCGGGCATTTTCCTCCGTTTTTGTGAGGTTTGCAAGTGCGGCTTCTTCGGCACGGGTAAGACGGCCCCAGAGATCGATTTCAAATGATGCCGGCAGAGAAAGGGTGTATACGTCTGATTCGATTCCGGGGGGAATGCGCTGGCGTTTCGCTTCACCCTGAAGACTGAGGGTGGGGAGACGATCCGCCCTGGATTGGACAAAATATGACTGCAACTCGGTGATTACAGATAGAGCCTTCCGGATGTCCAGATTGCCCGACAATACATTTTCCGCAAGCTGATTCAGCTCAGGATCGTTGAAAGCGGCCCACCATCGGTCAGTAATCTTTCCCATTTCAACATCAGATGGAGCATACTGATACGTTTCCCTGATCTGTGAACCCATGTCGGGTCTTTTGAAATCGGGGCCCACTTTCATGCATCCCGTAATAAGCATAAAAGCAGAGATGATTAAGAGCATGGGAACTGTCCTGCGCTTCACCTGGCAATCTCCTTTACGGGCAGACCGGAGAGGGAAAAATCGACAATGTGTTGAACCAGCCTGTCTTTGAACCGCTGGTCATAGGCATGCCCGATAATTTTCGATACCGGCAATCTGGCAAAATTGAAATATAGCACCATCGAAAAGATGCTCAGAATGTTGAGGAGCGTGCGATCTTCATCGATGCTCTCATGCAGATAAGGTTGAAATAATTGTTCCAACCCTTCGAAAGTGGGCTTCATGGTCTCTTCCATTACTATTTCAAATGCCTCTGTCGGTTTGGTCATCTCCCGGATCATCAGTTGAAAATGGAACAGGCGCTCTTCGTCCGTAAGGGGACCTTTGATGAGAGCTTCGGCCAGGGATTGGATCACAGACGCGGGCGATGTATCGCCACAGCCGGCAAGGTTTTCCTCAAAACATGCACGGATGTACTGTGCCCTAAGCATCCATCGTTCGCGGAACACGTTCAGATAGAGGGTTTTCTTATTGCCGAAATGGTAGTTTACCGAGGCAAGGTTGCATTTCGCGGTATTCGTAATTTCCCGCACGCTTACCGCGTCGTAGCCTTTTTGAGCGAACAGCCTTTCAGCTACTTCCAACAGACAATCCCGGGTTGTTTTATTCCCGCTGTCCGGGGACATAGTGCACGTTCCTTTCACTGAAAGGAACGTATATCAAACGAACGTTTGAATGTCAATATTTTTTTGCCTGATAAGGACTTTCTTGCCAAGCTGTTTTTTCATGTTTTTTGACAGGAAAAACGTCACCGGTCAGGCGGGCGCTATCAGGCATGGCATATCCAAGGCCCTGTCCGAATATGACTCGAAGTGTATTGTTGAATCGGCCTGTGTTACGATAGCGGGAAAGTTTTGTACAACTTGAAACAAAACTATCATGGCCACCAGAGAGACTGGCGGCCATGATTATTACTTAGTGTACATACATAAATGGCTGTTTTGCAATCCTAATGCAATATACCCAGGAACACGCCACCCGCAATCGCCGCGCCTATGGCACCGGCGACATTAGGTCCCATGGCATGCATCAGGAGAAAGTTCTGCCTGTTTTCCTTTTGACCCAAAACCTGTACAACCCTTGCAGACATAGGAACAGCGGATACACCGGCTGCTCCTATCATGGGATTTATCTTTTCCTTCAGGAAAAGATTCATGAACTTCGCAAGAAGCACGCCTGCTCCTGCGGCACTGGCAAAAGCCACGACGCCAAGGACCAGTATCAGCAGGGTCGAAGACCGCAGAAAGTTCTGGGCCGGCATTGACGCCCCAATGGCAAGGGTCAGGAATATGGTTATGATGTCAACCAGAGTTGTCTGCGATGTCTTGTTGAGTCTTTCAGTAACACCGGATTCCCTGAAGAGATTTCCAACCATGAAACACCCAATAAGGGGAGCGGAAGAGGGTACTATCAATATGACAATAATTGTCGTAACCAGGGGAAATATAATCTTCTCCAGCTTTGACACCTTCCGAAGCGACGGTTTCATGTATATCTGGCGTTCCTTCTTCGTGGTAAGGAGGTATACCACCGGAGGCAGAATAATGGGTACAAGAGCCATATAAGAGTAGCACGCGACAGCGGTGGCACCTATAATATGCGGGGCAAGCAGAGAAGTAACATATATGGTGGTGGGCCCCTCAGCACCACCTATTATCCCAATGGACGCTGCCTCTGGAAAAGTAAACCCGGCCAACAAGGCCATGAAGAATGCCAGATAAACACCAAATTGTGCGGCAGCGCCAAGGAGCAGAGTTTTGGGATTGGCAAGCATGGGCCCAAAATCCGTAAGCGCTCCCAGACAAAGAAACATTAGAGGAGGCAGCATCTGCCACATAACTCCATACTTGAAAATTCTGGAAAGCAACCCTATAGGTCTTGTAGGCAGCACCGACTGATCGGTTTGTTCCATTGTTATTAACTTGCCTACAACATCCCCCTTGTTAATATGTTGGCCCTTGGATATCTTCAGCGTATCAACCCTCCCGAAGACAGGGGTTACTATTTCCCCCGAATCAAGTTTGCATATTACCCCGCCTTTGCTGAAAGAAGCTCCCTCCTCCATCTGCATTTCCATCACAGTGCCTGCCTGTGGGGCTCTCAGCACCATTTCATAGTCCATTATGCCTCCAAGAGGCAGATTGACCAACATCATGCCGAACCCTATGGGTATCAGCAAAAGGGGCTCCATATCCTTGGAAATTGCCAGATAAATAAATACCAGGCCTATAACGATCATAAGGGCATTGCCCCAGTAGAACAGGCCGAAGCCACTCTCAAGTAATCCGAACATTATTATACCTCCGATAACAGCTTTTTAGATATTGTCCATCCAAAAAGAAATTTTTAAAAAAGACCACCGGCTAATCCGCAATACAGAAAAGGGCGCTTTTCAAAAGCTCAAGAAAACCAAGAAACTACACAAAAACATACCAGAATATACACGCTATGGAATTAAACCCTGATGACATATAAAATGCGGAAAACTGCCAATTCCTGGATGGAATTTAGATAATGTCAAACAAAGATAAACCGTTAATTTTTGGCACCGGTAATCTTTTCGGTGGTCACCCTCACCACTTCTACCACCACCTGTAATATTACCAGTATCAGAAATACCATGCCAAAACCGCCACCCGCGATTTTTATCGCTAAAATCCAATCAATCATGTCAACCTAAAACCCCCTGACATCAAGTATCATATCCCCGGTAAAGATTAAATCCCGATGGAAATGTAAATAAAATCAAACCCAAGGCACACATTACCCTTGAAAATCCGATCCGGTTTCGTTATGCAGAAGCTGCAAAACCGCCAGCCCTCAGTATCCTGAAAACAGATCAACAGACAATGCAAATAGTGTTCTCCCGAGTTGAAGCTTCTTCAAAGGTCCAACCCGGGTTACAAACAACCGTAAGACTTTTTTATTCCAACACTATCAATACCTGCTCAGCGTCCACAGTGTCTTTTTCTTTTACTTTTATTTCTTTGACTGTCCCATCGGCTGAAGCAAAGATGGGATTTTCCATCTTCATTGCTTCAATGATTAGCAACTCATCGTTTTCTTTGACTTCATCGCCAACCTTCACTAAAATCTCAAGAACATTTCCTGGTAAAGGTGCTGATATTTCCATGCTTATACCTCCTGATATTTTTTTACAAACTATATGCTGTAACAGAATAACCCTGCTAACATATCCGTATAAAATATATGAGAACCAATTATTTCCAAGAACCTCTCATCGCAATGCTGTAGCGGTTTTTGCCAACTTTCGAACACAGCAACACCGGTCACTCTCCTGCCGGCTATAAACCACCATAAGTACCCAACAGAAATTCACATTCTGTACGCTGGCAGACACGGATATCATGCTACCACTATGATGTCAATTATTTTCTATGAATCCACTAATCTTTTGCCGGAAACAAACAAAGGCGGCTATTTACCATGATAAATGCCATTCCTGACAGAGAGGCCGGCCACTAAAGTATTAATTTACATTTTCTTTACCATTACCCCAGTTTTTTCTTAACGACATCGGCAATCTGTTTGCAGTACTTTTCCACTTTTTCGTTGGTCGGTCCTTCTGCCATGACACGACACATGCTCTGGGTTCCTGAGTATCTGACAAGGACTCTTCCTTCGTCACCCAGTTCTTTTTCTACAGCCTTAATAGCCATGACAATTTCCGGCACCGTGGATATTTCCGGTTTTGACTTAACGTCAATGTTGATCAGTTTTTGAGGGAACACCGTCATGACCTTGGCCAGTTCAGACAGGGGTTTCTGCTCTTTCATCATTGCCGCCATTACCTGAAGTGCCGTAATAATACCATCCCCTGTGGTGTGGTGTTGCAGATAGATTACATGCCCCGAATCTTCGCCACCGATGGAAGCTCCTCTGCTCCGCATCTCTTCGAGGACGTACCGATCTCCGACATTTGCGACCACCTGATCAATCCCGAGTTCTTTCAGGGCCACACTGAGACCAATATTACTCATGACGGTGCAAACAACCAAGTTGTTGGTGAGAGCGCCTTTCTCCTTCATAACCTTGGCGCAGATGGCCATAATCTGATCTCCTGTCAGCACTCCTCCTTTTTCGTCAACTGCGATAAGCCGGTCGCCATCACCGTCAAAGGCGAAACCGACGGCGGCCTTTTGTTTTACAACTTCCCGGGCAAGTGTTTCCGGATGTTGAGACCCGCACTTATCATTAATGTTATGCCCGTTTGGTTCGGCAAAGATTGAAGTCACGTCAGCGCCTAATTCGAAAAATGTTTCAGGCGCCACTCGATAGGTAGCCCCGTGTGAGCAATCCAGCACGACTTTTGTTCCTTCCAGTGTGTACTCCCGGGGAAAAGTATTTTTCAAAAAGACAATATACCGTCCTCTGGCGTCATCAATACGAGATGCTTTGCCCAACTCATCGGGGGATGGATGAAGTTTGTGCATATTGTTTGAAAAGATCAGGTTTTCAATCTCAAGTTCTCTTTCATCAGGCAACTTGTAGCCGTCATTCGAGAATATCTTAATACCGTTGTCCTGAAAGGGGTTATGAGAAGCGGAAATGACAATACCTGCATCAGCCCTCATATTTGAAGTCAAAAAGGCAATTCCCGGTGTCGGCATGGGACCCACCAGTATTGCATTAACTCCCATGGAACAGATACCTGACACGAGGGCATTTTCAATCATATAACCGTAAATTCGTGTATCTTTTCCAATGATAATTCTGGGAGCATGTCCTTCTCTCTTAAAGAGATGAGCTGTAGCCCTCCCTATATTTAATGTCATTTCCGATGTCATCGGATATTCATTTGCTACACCCCGCACTCCATCGGTCCCGAATAACTCACCCATTTTACGACTCTTTTTTTTGTTTGGTGTGTTAGTTTATTAATTTTCCATAAAAAACAGATTTGACTATCATACTAAAATACTATAGAAAAATCGAATTATTTACATTCAACCATTGCTGAACAAGTTCTTGCGGGATGTCTTTCAATATTTAAAAAGCTCAGAGATCTCTTTCCGGTGCCGAAAATCTCGGGGCGGTTAGGGGGCGCTTGTTCATATTGATATTTACTGCGGGAGCAGTTACTGTCGGGGAAATAATACCGGTTATTAATGGGAGAAACTGTGATGAGACGAAAAGACGGGGAAAGAGACAATGTGAAAGATATTGAAGAAATCATGCAGATGGCAAACGTATGCAGATTAGCCATGTGCGAAGGAGACCGTCCCTATATTGTCCCGCTCTGTTTCGGGTATGAGAGTGGGAATCTGTACTTTCATTCCGCTTCGCAGGGTAGAAAACTGGAGATTTTTAGAAACAACCGTAATGTATCTTTCGAAATGGATGTGGATCAGGAACTTGTCTCCGGAGAGATTCCCTGTAAATGGAGTTTCAGATACAGGAGCGTTGTTGGCTTTGGGAAGGTATCGTTTATAAAAGATTCAGAATCAAAACGTGAGGCATTGAGAATAATAATGGGGAATTATTCTAAAGGAGTGTTCGATTTTATCGAGGACGATATTTCCAAGGTTACAATGATAAGGGTTGATATTGAGGATATGAAGGGAAAGGTTTCAGGATATTAAATTTATGAGATTCTTAATTGATAAGCATACAGGGGAGATGTGACGAATATGAATCAATCTATTCTTACCTTTTTCATGGGTCTGGGTATGGCGGATCTTGCCTACGGTCTCTGGTCCGGGGACAAGATAAGCGTGATGATCGGAGTTGTAATAATTGTTGTTACCCTTTCGATTATAAATAAAAACAAAGAAGAAAAGAAAAACAGTATCTCTGAGAAAAAATCCGGAGGGGGAAAATAAATTGTGTGGATGACGACGATATCCGCATCTTCATTTTTACCTTGCCTGAATTAATGCAGAGATTACCGGGTCAGGCAGGTTTTTAGCCTTTTTATGGATTCATCCCTTCCCAGTATATCTATGAGAGTCGGAATGTCCGGACCGTGGCAGTTCCCGAAAAGGGCGAGACGGATGGGAAAGTAGAAGTTTTTCCCCTTTATGCCCAGATCATTAATCGATTGTTTTATCAGCGAGGATATTTCTTCGGGCTTCCACACAGTTTTCTTCTTCAGCCCCTCAAGCCAGTATAAATAGATCTTTTGAGAGTTTTCCTCTTCGGTCAGTTTCCGGTCCTCTTCCGAGAAAACCATCTCTTCATAAAACATCTTCGCGTGTTCCACAATATCGGCAAGGCAATAGACATAATCACGCGCGGTATTGATTACTTTCAGATATTTGTCATTATCACTTATATCCATGCCGGTTTCTTTAAAGAAATGCCTTGACTGATTGGCGATGTATTCCACATCAAGATTCCTTATGTACTGTCCCCCCATCCAGTTCAGTTTTTCTATATCGAATACTGCCCCGGCCTTGTTAATCCTGTCCAGTGAAAACGCATCTTCCAGCTCCCCGAGGGAATATATCTCTCTGTCGTCCGCCGAATGCCAACCGAGAAGCGCGATAAAATTCAGCATCACCTCGGGGAGGTATCCTTTTTGGAGATAACTTTCAACAGAGACATCTCCCTGACGTTTGCTCAGCTTGCTCCTGTCGGAATTCAACAACAGGGGAAGATGAACGAATACAGGTATCTCCCATCCGAAGGATTTGTAGAGGAAGATATGCTTAGGAACACTGGAAAGCCATTCCTCTCCGCGTATCACGTGAGTGATCTTCATGAGATGATCATCCACCACACTTGCGAGATGGTAGGTGGGGAATCCATCGGATTTTATAAGAACCTGGTCGTCAATCATGGAATTGTCAATGGCGACCCTGTCGCGCACAACATCGTCGAAAACAATTTTTCCTTCTCTGGGATATCTCAGGCGTATGACGAAAGGCATCCCCTGTGCCAGGTTATTTTTGACTTCATCCTTTGACAGGTCTCTGCATTTGCCGTCATACATCGGCGGCATCTTTCTTTTCCGCTGTTCTTCTCTCAGATTATTCAGTCGTTCCTCGGAACAGAAACAATAGTATGCATTTCCGGAATCCAGAAGCTTCCGGGTGTATTTTTTATAGATGTCCGTTCGTTGAGATTGTATGTAAGGCCCGTAATCCCCTCCGATATCAGGACCCTCATCATACTGGAGTCCGACTTTTTTCAATGTGGTGGTGAGCTTCTCCAGAGCGCCGGAGATAGCTCTTTTTCGGTCCGTATCCTCTATTCTCAGGACAAATTTTCCACCATGTTTGCGCGCGAACAAATAATTGAACAGCGCCGTTCTCAACCCCCCGACATGAAGATATCCTGTCGGACTGGGTGCAAATCTTACTCTTACCTGATTACTGCTTTTATGCATTTTAATTTTCCTGTTTATTTAAATCTTGATATTTTATGATATCTGTCAAAGATCTTCTCAGGTATGTTAGTATAATTTTTTTTGCCAGATTACAAGCCTGATTCTTGTAAATCTACTGCCCGCGAGGGGTAATAATCGGTATATCATCCTTGCTTTTTCAAGCAGCTCTACTATATATAAAGACATCAATCGGGGAAAAGATAACGTGTAGTTGATGAAAGAAAAAAAATTTATTCATCTGTGTCAGCCGGATTCAGGTAAATCCTGCGGAGCCTGTTGCGGTTTATATAATTATGCTGACAGCACGAGGGAATCACTGGTCGAGAGACTGAGAAACAGGACAAGAATATTTTGTGAGACGGTTAAAGAGAGGGCTGACCTGAAGGCCTTCTCGGACAGGATAAAGAAGCTTGAGCCCAGCCGGAAACTCTATGAGGTAATATACTGTTGTGAATACATAGGGTTTCTTGACGAGGAGGAAAAAAGAGTTGGTTGTCTCCTGCACCCCCTTCGGAACGACGGGGTGGATATGAGAGATGTCTCATTTTATGGAAAGGAATTGTGTGATGGGCACTTGTGCCCCAGCTACCACTTTATATCCTGTGAAGAGAAGCTTTCCATGATCAGGATTATTGATGACTGGTATCTTTACGGCCTGTGCATCACCGATATAGACTTGGTAAAAGAGTATTTTCGATTTATAAGTGAAGGCATATATGAGGCTCCCCGTCCCGACAGGTTTGAAGGCAGGCTCAGGGATATCGCCCTCAACTTTTTTTCATTGAAAATTTCCTGGCCTTTCCGATCAACGGATACGAACCGCTTCGGAAAATACTATTTCGACGGTTCACAATATATGATAAGTCACATCGACTACGATGACCTTGGATGTGAGAGGTCAAAGTTCGACAAGATATTTCTGAGTCTCACTTCAAAATTCAGAACACTCGAAGAACTCAGAAAGGGTGAAGAGATCATCCGGGAAAATATAGAAGAGTTTATAGCCTGTTATAAGGCGGATGCCATGTAACAGACTTGGGAGTTGTCTTATTGGCGTGATATTATATAAAAAGAGCATACGGTGGAAACGTTGAAAAAAAAGATCCTCTATTCAAAAGAAACTATCGATCGGCGTGTGAAAGAATTGGCCGATGCGATTTCGCGCGATCTTGAAGGAAAGGAAGTTGTGCTTATAGCTGTCCTCAAGGGAGCCTTTATTTTTCTGGCGGACCTCGCGCGGTACTTGAAGGTACAGCACAGTGTCGATTTTGTAAGGCTGGCGAGTTACGGGTCCGGGCTGGTGAGTCCAGGGAAGATAACCGTTACAAAAGAGATAGAAACAGATATAGAGGGAAAAGAAGTGGTTATCGTGGAAGATATAGTAGATACCGGAATCACAATGGAATTTTTGAGGGAAAGGCTTAAGAAGAGAGCGCCGGCTTCCATAAGGATATGTACCTTGTTGGACAAGAAACACAGAAGAGAAATCGCAATCGACGCGGACTATGTGGGATTTGATTTGGACGAGGGATTTGTTGTAGGATACGGGCTTGATTTTGACGAAAAGTTCCGGTGTCTGCCGGACATTTACGTGATTGAGGAGTAGCGGTTGTGATTATCCAATGTAAAAAGTGCGGAACAAAATACAGATTTGATAAATCGCAGATAGATGGCGAGGGGATATGGGTCAGATGCAGTCACTGCGATGCGGTTTTCTTTCAGGAAAATCCCCTGACGGAGATCGTTTTATCGACAGGTTCGGCGGGGCCGGAAGAGGGGATCCATGAGAAAGCGCACGAAAAGAACGCGGAAGATATAGACAGGATTTTCATGGAGGTTGAAGCGGAAAATGATGTGCGGAACGAGCAGGAAGAAGATGATGGTGATATCGGTGAGATCATAGGCAATGCGAAAGCTTCAAAAAAGGAAGCACAAAAGCCCCGATCACCCGGCAAGAAAACAGCGATCTTTCTCATACTGGTTATCCTCCTGTCAGGGGGGATTTATTTGTGGACTTCACCTCGGGCAGTAGAGGGAATTTTGAACAGGATTTTGCCACAGGTAGAAAAATTCATAGGGATTTTGCCCGGGGTGGAGAAGCTCATTGGAACAAAGAACAAGGACATTTCCGATGAATGTTTGTCAGGACTGGGTGTGGACCTGATAAATGTGAAGGAACGATTTGTGAAAAACTGGGTTGCCGGAGACATTATGGTGATTGAAGGATTTGCTGTGAATAACAATAAATGCGCGGTTTCCGATATAAGAGTCAAAGGTAAGATACTCGATTCATCAGGCGACATTCTTGCCGAAGAAGAATCTAACTGCGGAAATATACTTACGGATGACGAGCTGAAAGGGTTGACCGATAAAGAAATCGTGAAAGAGCTCTCCAATCCTTACGGAAGAGAATTTTCCAATGCAGACATAGAACCGGGTGCAAATATTCCTTTTATGCTGGCGTTTATAATGCCTGCCGGGAAGGCAAGTGAATTTCTTGTTGAGCTTGCAGGTATAAAAGCCGTAAATAGCAAATAATTTCCATCCAAAGATGGGTTTTCCCAAAAAGACGGAGATGGGAGAAATCTTACGTTGGTAACGCGCAAGGTCAAAATCGCTTTTTCCTTTCTATTCTTGATAACTCTTGCGGGAACCGTGGGATATCATTTCCTGGAAGGATGGTCCCTATCGAATTCTTTTTATGCGACAATAGTAACCCTCGGTACAGTGGGTTTTGGTGATTTTTACCCGGTAACACCGATGGGAAAGTTGTTCGCGGTTTTCATTATCGTCTTTGGTGTGGGCGCTATGGCCTATACCGTTGCAATGATAATGGAAAGCTTCATGGAAGGGCGTTTGAAGAAGATATTAGGGAGGGGTAAATTGGAGAAACGAATAAAAAAGATGAGAAATCATTATATTGTTTGCGGTTGCGGGAAGATAGGCAATCTTGTCTGCGAGGAGCTGGCTCATGAAAATGTCGGGTTTGTCGTTGTGGACAATAAATCGGATGTAATACAGGATATTGAAGACAGTGGTTTTGCCTACATAAACGGTAATGCGGCGGAGGATAAAACCCTGCTGGACGCGGGGATAAAGATGGCCAGGGGTGTTGTCTGCGCTCTTCCAACGGATGCGGATAATCTCTATGTTGTTCTGGCGGCAAGGGAACTGAATCCGGAGATATACATACTTTCCAGATTTGAAGACAACACCTCGGAACGCAGATTGCTGAACGCGGGAGCGGACAGGGTCATATCGCCTTACAGGGTGGGCGGGATGAGGATGTCTCAGGCTATCCTGAGGCCTGCCATGCTGGACTTTATAGAGCTTACCACGGGAAGGCAGAGCCTCGCGCTCCGGATGGAAGAACTGGATGTTTGTAAAGATTCGCCAGTCATAGGTAAAAACCTGGAGGAGTCAGGGCTGAGAAAAGAGCACGGCTTAATCGTAGTAGCCGTCGAGAAAGAATCCGGAAAGATGGTATTCAATCCGGTGGCCTCTTATGTAATAGAATTAGGGGATAAGCTGGTTGCTCTTGGTGAAGAAGAGAATCTGACCGAATTTTCCAGGATATGTCAGGTGTTATGATACCTGATTGAAGTCTTTCCTCGAAAGTCCGTATTTTTCCGTTAAACGGAATATCGTATTCAGTACCCGGACTTGAGCGGGTGGCGGGTAAAAGGAGGCGTAAGATCAAGAAGATACTAATAGGCACACGTGGAAGTGACCTTGCGCTTGTACAGGCGAACTGGATTTCGGATCGTCTGAAGAGTATCTATCCGGATATGTCCGTGGAGGTTATTCCAATAAAGACGCGCGGAGACAGAATGCAGAATGTTTCCCTGTCGGAGATCGGGGGCAAGGGAGTCTTTGTAAAGGAGATAGAGGAGGCCTTGCTGCGGAGAGATATAGACATCGCGGTTCACAGCATGAAAGATGTACCGGTGGATCTCCCGGATGGTCTGATGATAGGAGCCATACCGGAGAGAGAAGATCCGAGAGATGTGCTGATTTCCAGAGAAGGCACGAAAATGGAGGAATTCTCCAAAGGGGCAAGGTTGGGTACCGGTTCTCTGCGAAGGGGGATGCAGATCAAAAACCTGATGCCGGAAATAGAGATTGTTCCCGTTCGTGGCAACATAGACACGAGAATAAAAAAGATTGTAACGGAAAACCTTGATGGAATAATTATAGCGGCTGCCGGGCTGAAGAGAATGGGGCGTGGCAGAGAGATTTCCCAGTATATCCCGATTGAAGTTATGATGCCATCGGCAGGGCAGGGGGTTCTGGGGATAGAGCTGAGGGAGGATGACAGTAAAACAGGGGATCTCATCTCTCCGCTTAACCACCGGGATACCGTGGTGGAAATCTCCGCCGAGCGCGCGTTTCTCAGACGTCTTGGAGGAGGGTGTCAGGTGCCGATAGCAGGCATCGCCATGAAGCATGAAGATCGCCTGACCATTAAGGGTCTTGTAGGGAGTGTTGATGGAATATTAATGATTGCTGACGAGATCAGGGGAAACAGTGGTGACTGGGAAGATATGGGAAACACCCTGGCGGAGAATATATTATCCAGAGGCGGGCGAGCTGTTCTGGATGAAATATACGTAACTGCGTAGGTTCGCGGTTCACGGTTAAAGAAGCTGTTGGCGGTTAGCCTTTTAGCTAATAGTCGACTAATAATTGAACCCAATAACCCGAACAGTTACAAATAGTGCCTGTCCCTGCGTGATATGGAAACGGATAAAGAGACTAATATGAAAAAACCCGGAAAGGTATATATAATAGGTGCGGGGCCCGGTGATCCCGGTCTTATAACAGTTAAAGGGATAGAGTGCCTGAGCAGGGCGGATGTGGTGGTGCATGACTATCTTGTGGGAAAAGAGATATTGCGGCGCGCCGGAAAAGACGCGCGGCTTATTTACGTTGGAAAGATAGGGGGACATCACAATATATCCCAGGAAAACCTGAACCGCATACTTGTGGAAGAGGCCTTAAAAGGAAATACAGTGGTCAGGCTTAAGGGGGGAGATCCCTTCATATTCGGAAGGGGAGGCGAGGAGGCCGAAGTTCTTCAAGAGGCGGGGGTACCCTTTGAAATAGTGCCGGGCATAACATCGGCGATATCTGTTCCCGCCTATGCCGGAATACCCCTTACACACAGAAAATTTACCTCTACCCTTGCCTTTGTAACGGGGCATGAAGATCCCAACAAGGCTGAAAGCCGCATTGACTGGAAAAAGATATCCACTATTGAAACCATTGTATTTCTTATGGGTGTAAGAAATCTCTCACAGATTGCCTCCAATCTCATGAAAAATGGCAGAAACCCGGATACTCCCGTGGCGCTGATCCGATGGGGAACAACCCCGGATCAGGAAACCCTGACGGGAAAGCTCGGGGGTATAGTTGCCTTGGTGGAGGAAAAGGACTTTTCACCTCCCGCCGTATTTGTCGTGGGCGATGTGGTCAGTATGAGAGAACGGCTTAGCTGGCTTGAAAAGAAGCCGTTGTTCGGGAAGGGCATTGTTATCACGAGACCGGAGGAACAATCAGATGAATTTGTGGCGCTTCTGCGTGATGAAGGTGCCAGGGTTATCCCCTTTCCGACCATCAGGATTGTGCCGCCGGAAGATTATGGAGATCTGGATCGGGCAATAAAGAACATTGAAAAATATCACTGGATTATATTTACCAG